>DMCS01000077.1:0-19786 GCA_003445715.1 Candidatus Mesolinea sp.
TCTTCTTGAATATAAAGTTGTTGATTGTTTATTGTTCTGGACATTTTCAACACCCTCTTTTGATCAGATTTGTGGAGGGAAGTGGTGTAAAATATCCTGGTTTTAGCGCAAGGGTACGTGTTTTAGGGCTTTCATAAAAGTTGATATCAAGCCGCGCAGTTTGCTTGACATGAGTTAGAAGAGGCACTACAATATTTTCGTTGCCCCGGCAATATGTTGCTGGGGTAAATTATGTAAACCAACTTACCCGCAGCTGAGCGGTGAAACGCGCAGGATGTGGCGAAGTGAAGATTGGAGCAAAAATGAAATATGCAATTGTTGAAACTGGCGGTAAGCAATACCGCGCTGAAGAGGGTAAAACGCTTACTGTTGACCTTCTTCCAGCTAAAGTAGGGGATAGTGTTATCCTTAAATCAGTCCTTCTCATTGTTGATGACGATAAAGTAATGGTTGGCAGCCCCAAAGTGGAAGGCGCCAGCCTCAAAACAACTGTTGTCGATCAAATTAAAGGCAAGAAAATTTTGGTCTTCAAATATAAACCCAAAAATAACTATCGCCGGCATACAGGGCATCGCCAAAAGTATACCCAGCTGCTGGTGGAATCAATTTCGATGGAGTAAGTCAAGATGGCACACAAAAAAGGTGGCGGGTCCTCCCGCAATGGTCGTGATAGCCGGGGACAACGGCTTGGAATCAAGAAATTTGGTGGCGAACAGGTAATCAGCGGCAACATTTTAGTTCGGCAGCATGGCACCAAGGTACATGCTGGCTGGAATGTTGGCTGTGGTCGCGATTACACGCTTTTTGCCACTGCCGACGGAACCGTTAAGTATGAAACACTTCCGGGCGGACGCAAAAAAGTGCACGTGATCGTTTCTAAAGATTAACACGGTGCTGGAAAGGAACTATGAAAGCAAAAATTCATCCTAAATATTATCCGGAAGCCAAAGTAATTTGCGCTTCTTGTGGGACAACCTGGACTACAGGTTCAACTGTGCCGGAAATCCGAACCGAAGTTTGTTCTAACTGCCACCCTTTCTATACGGGTCAGCAGGCCCGCTTGCTTGACCGCGAAGGGCAAGTGGACCGCTTCTATAAGCGCTTGCAGGTGCGGCAGGAATATGTTGCCGATCTGAAAGCACAAGCAGAAGCAAAAACCTCCCCTGAACGCCCGATTTCTGAACTAGAAATCTCCACAAAGGCGATCAACGCGCTGACCAAAGCCGGCTTGAATACGGTTGGAGATATATTAGCTAAGTTGGAATCAGGTGAAGAAGCCTTGCTCGACATTGATGGTTTCGGACGCAAATCCCTTATTGATATCAAGAAACAGCTGCGTAAGTTAGGTTATAAGCTTCCATCAACGGCTGAAACTTCTGAAGATTAACACCACAACTTGGCTTTTTTTCGGTAAACTTAACAGGCAGGCACACCACCTGCCTGTTGTCTTTTCTGGAGGGTATTATGGCTCATCAATATGGTTATGTGGAAGTCATAACGGGTTCGATGTTTTGTGGAAAAACCGAAGAACTCATTCGGCGCTTACGTCGGGCTGTAATTGCGCGGCAAAAGGTGCAAGTTTTCAAGCCTGTCATTGACAGCCGCTATGCGTACAGTAAAGTTACCTCTCATTCTGGCGTAGATTTCGAAGCACTGCCGATAAACTCGACTACGGAAATCCTCGAGAATTTGAAACCCGAGGTTACCGTTGTGGGCATTGATGAAGCTCAATTTTTCGATGATTCCATCGTAGAGGTGGTCGATAAGCTTGCAGACCAGGGCATTCGCGTTATCGTAACGGGCTTGGATACGGATTTTCGGGGAGAACCTTTTGGCTGTATGCCTGTGCTCATTGCAAAAGCTGAGTATGTGGATAAGTTAAACGCCATTTGTATGGTTTGCGGTGAGCCAGCCAGCCGCACCCAGCGCTTGGTCAATGGCAAGCCGGCTCATTATAATGATCCTATTGTGATCGTGGGCGCCTCAGAGATGTACGAAGCCCGCTGCCGGCGCTGCCATCAGGTTCCACGCGATTGAGAGGGAAAAATGAAACCCTATCAGGATTTTTTGGACGAAATCATCATTACCGAAGAACAACTGCAGAAGCGTATTCGCGAGCTCGGAGCCGAGATTTCAAGAGATTACGCCAGTAAAGAGCTATTGATCATTTGTATTTTGCGCGGCGGAGTTATGTTTTTGGCTGATTTAATCCGCCAAATTTCCGTCCCATTGGCGATAGAGTTTATGGCGGTGGCTTCATACGGAAGTGGGGCGCGCGCCTCTTCAGGCGATGTGCGCATTACCTTAGACCTCAATACAAGCATCAAGGACCGGCATGTCCTCATTGTGGAAGATATTATCGATAGCGGACATACCTTGGCGGCAGTGATCGAACTACTGCAAACCCGAGACCCAGCATCGCTTTACGTCTGCACATTGCTAGACAAAGTAACCCGGAGGGAAGTAGACGTGCCAGTGCGCTATCGTGGCTTTGCCATTGAAGATAAATTTGTGTTTGGCTACGGGCTGGATATGGACGATTACTACCGAAACCTGCCTTTTATCGGCACTGTTGATTTGAAGAAATATGAAGATCCATCTTGAGCCAGGCACGCGGCACCTATTAGAACTTGTGCGCAGCAGTGCACCAGAGGGCTTACCAGTGCATCTTGTCGGAGGTGCCGTGCGCGATTTGGTGCTGGGCAGGCTCGTGAATGATTTTGACTTTGTTGTGCCGGCGCAATCCTTAGAACTGGCAAAAAAAGTACGCCAGCAACTGCACGCAGTGGGCTTCACACTCGATGATGAACGCCAAACGGGCAGAGTAATCGTGAACCAAGGTAAACCAGACGAGCTGATTATAGATTTTGTAATCTATACCGGAGGAAGCCTGCTCGAGGATGTAAAAAACCGGGATTTCACCATTAACACCCTGCTGGTGGACTTGCAGCAACCAGAGGAGGTGATCGACCTGCTCGGCGGCTTAGCGGATCTAGATGCTAAAGTGCTGAAAGCGGCATCACCACAATCTATGCAGTTAGATCCACTGCGCGTTCTGCGCGGCATACGCTTCAAACGCAATTTTAATCTGGAAATTGAACCGCAAACTGAAGATTTGATGCGCGCAGCGGCAGAGGGTTTGGCACAGATTTCGGGCGAACGCATTCGTGACGAGCTTTTTAAGATTTTAGCTCAAGGTGATGTTGCGGGAGCTTTCAGGCTGATGGACAGCCTCGGAGTTCTTGCTCCGGTTTTCCCCGAGTTAGCTGAGCTTAAGCAGGAGCCAGCGCTTTATCCACATGTTCACCCATTATGGGAGCATACACTGCAGGTGATCACTTATTTAGAAATTTTGCTCGTTCCCACGGTTAACCTTGAAGCGAGCCCCACAGCGCACTATGTGCACCTGGCAAGGGAAATGCTTGCTCAATATGCTGAGCAGATACAGGCGTTGCTCAATCAGCCTATTCAAGCTGGAAGGCAACGAGGCAGTCTGCTCACGCTCGCAGCGCTTTACCATGACGTGGGGAAACCTCGGACGCAAACGCAAGATGAAAAAGGCCGTTTTCATTTTTATGGGCACGACAAAGCTGGCTCAGAACTTATGGAAAAGCGCGCGCGGGCGCTCATGCTAGGCAAGGAGGAGATTGCATATCTCACATTGCTCGTCAGCCAGCACATGCGCATTCATCATTTTAGTAAACCTGGCGTTGAGATGACCGATCGCGCTGTTTACCGGTATTTTCGCGATTTAGGTGCTGCCGGTGTAGATAATGCCTTGCTCAGTTTAGCTGACACTCTAGCTGCGTTTGAATATACTTTGCAAATAGAAGCTTGGAAACGCGAGGTCCAAGCTGTTGAAAAACTTTTCAGTGCCTGGTTCAATCAGCAAGAAGCGCTTATTCAGCCACGCAAACTGCTTGATGGTCAAGACCTTCAACGTATTTTTGGACTCAAACCTAGCCCCTTACTTGGCGAAAGCTTAGAAGCACTGCGTGAAGCCCAAGCCGCTGGTGAAGTGGGGGACGAAAAAGCAGCGATAAATTATGTTTACCAATTCTTAGAACGTAAAAAGCAGGAAGGAGAACCACATGAAGATCAAAGTGAATGATATCAACATGCATGTCGAGATTGTGGGTGAGGGCAAGCCAATTGTCCTCTTGCATGGTGTAGGTCTCGATCACACTATCTGGCTGGAAATGGCGCAGCTTTATCAGGATCAGGCGCGCTTTGTCCTGCTGGACCTGCGTGGAGAGGGCCAGTCAGAAACGGGTGATGCCAACCATACGTTGGAGCAAATGGCAGAGGATGTGCTCGGCGTGCTGGACAAACTTGGGATCGCGCAAGCGCTGTTGGGTGGGCACTCTATGGGTGGCTATATTGCCCTGGCGTTTGCTGAGAAGCACCCTGAGCGTTTAGCTTGCTTAGCGCTGATTGCCACCAATGCCGGCAGGGATTCCGAGGAAAAAAAGATCCAACGCTATGCAGACGCTGAGGCAATATTGAAACACGGGAGCCACGTGCTCGCTAATTCGATGAGCCCTAAGCTTTCTTTAGACCCACAAATTCAGGAACTGACGCGCAAATTAATTGCCGCAACTGAGCCACGGGGATTGGCGAACACACAACTCGCAATTGCCCAGCGGCCTGAAAGATTTGACGTCTTAGCAACGCTAACTTGCCCAATCTTAATCGCAGCGGGTAAAGAAGACCAAATTATTCCCGCAGCTGCAGTGCAGGCGATGGTTAAGGTAAATCCTAAAGCTCACAGTGTATTTATCCCTCATGCTGGGCACATGCCGATGATGGAAGCGCCGCGTACCTTGGGGGCTTTGCTCGTGGCGATGTGAGGGGTCTCTCATGGAAGTGTTGGATTTAATCTTCAGACGCCGTAGCATCCGGAAGTTTACGGATGAGACGGTGAGTGATGCGCAAATTGACTTGCTGCTGCAGGCTGCGATGGCAGCCCCTTCTGCGATGAACCTCAAACCTTGGCACTTTGTGGTTGTTACCGATGCTGAGATTTTGCGGCAGATCAACCGTGCACTGATTTTTGGCAAAATGAAAGCCCCTTGCGCGGTCAGTGTTTGCGGGGATCTACGCATTGGAAGGCGGGCAGAGACTTTTTGGATTCAAGATTGCAGCGCAGCTACGGAAAACTTGCTTATAGCAGCTGCTGGGCTTGGGTTGGGAGCCGTATGGTGTGGCGTTACACCAATCGGGAGATATCAAAAGCGCATCGCTGAGATTCTTTTACTTCCGAAGGGTGTTATTCCACTAAATGTAATTTTCGTAGGTCATCCTGCTGAAGAAAAACCGCCACGCACCCAATATGACCCAAAGAAAATATCCCGAAACACCTTCGGCAACCCTTGGAATCCGGATTAAAACAGCATAATAATTGACCATATCGCTTGAAAAGTTTCTTAAATTTACAAGCTTCGTAGGAAAATTTAAGTATTACATGTGTCATTATGGTAAAATTACAGCTTAGTGAATTTACTCAGACCGTAACACATTTTTCAAATTAGCAATCATAGGAGGATCTATGGCAGACAAAAAATGGGTATACCTGTTCAATGAAATTGATCAGGCAGAAGCATACGCCGGTAGTTGGGACGGCGTGCGTGGATTATTGGGAGGTAAAGGTGCCGGCTTGGCAGAAATGACGCGCATCGGCGTTCCGGTACCTCCATTCTTTACGATCACAACCGAAGCTTGCAACGCCTTTCAGGAGACGAACGCGTTCCCTGAAGGAATGTGGGAACAAACCTTAGCGGCGATGAAAGTTTTAGAAGAAAAAACCGGCAAGGACTTTGGCGATCCCAAGAATCCTTTGCTGGTTTCTTGCCGTTCTGGCGCTAAGTTTTCCATGCCTGGCATGATGGATACTGTGTTGAACATTGGCTTGAATGACGAAACGGCTAAGGGCATGGTGGAGCTGACTGGAAATCCGCGCTTTGTGGCAGATGCTTACCGCCGCTTGGTGCAGATGTTTGGCAGTGTTGTGCTAGGCGTTGAAGACGAAGCTTTTGAAGAGGTGCTCAATGAATTCAAAGCAAAAAAGGGTGTCAAACTCGATACTGAACTCACTGCGCAAGATTTGGCTAAGCTGACCGAGGAATTTAAGGTTGTAGTTAAGCGCGAAACCGGTATGGATTTCCCGCAAGATCCCTATAAACAGCTGGAATACGCAATCAGAGCAGTATTTAATTCCTGGAATTCCAAACGTGCCATCGATTACCGCCGCCGTGAAAAAATCCCCGATACCCTCGGAACGGCAGTGAACATTGTGACGATGGTCTTCGGCAACATGGGCAATGACTCTGGTACAGGTGTGGCTTTTACGCGTGACCCCCAGACCGGCGAGAAAATCATGTTTGGTGAGTATTTATTGAACGCTCAGGGCGAAGATGTGGTGGCTGGTATTCGTAACACCGAAAAGATTGAAAACCTGATAAAAGACATTCCAGACGCTTATGAAACCTTTATGGAAATTACGCAAAAGCTCGAAAAGCATTTCCGCGATATGCAAGATGTAGAGTTTACGATCGAGCGCGGGAAACTTTGGATGTTACAGACCCGTACAGGCAAACGAACACCGAAAGCAGCCATCAAGATTGCCTACGATATGGTCAATGAGGGCATGATCACCAAAGAGGAAGCAATCATGCGGGTGACGCCAGAGCAAGTTGACCTCATGCTGCACCCACAATTCTCAGAAGAAGCAAAAGAAAAAGCTATCCGTGAAAAACGCTTCTTTGCGAAGGGTGTGAACGCTTCTCCAGGTGCGGCTGTTGGTCAGGTTTACTTTGATGCAGACTTGGCTGAAAAGATGCACAAAGAAGAAGGCAAAGATGTCATCATGGTGCGGCCTTTCACCAAGCCAGATGATGTGCACGGTATGTTAGCGGCTCAAGGTATTCTTACTAGTGAAGGTGGCGCTACTTCTCACGCAGCAGTGGTGGCACGGCAGTTTGGTGTTCCTTGTATTGTCGGTGCTTCGATGATCCAAATTGACATGGATAAACGGGAGATGACCTCCAACAGCATGAAGGTCAAAGAAGGGGAATGGATCTCCTTGGATGGCGCTACAGGTGAGGTCTTTATCGGCAAGCTCGAACTGACCACACCGGACGTTTCCCAACAGAAAGAACTGATGGCATTGCTTAGCTGGGCAGATGAGCTCTCCCGCTTGCAGGTTTGGGCGAATGCGGACTATCCACGTGATGCCCGCAGAGCGCGCGAATATGGCGCCAAAGGTATTGGTCTTTGCCGTACTGAACACATGTTCTTCGAGGCTTCTCGATTACCCCACGTGCAAGCGATGATTATGAATGCAGAGCCTACTCAGGTGAAGCTGGACATCCTCGAAGGGCTGCGCAATGCGCTCAAGGCTGGCCGCTTGGAGGGCCGTGTACTCAAAGAGGATGAAAAAGCTGCATTGGAAGAACGCATTAAGGCAGCTGAAAAAGAATTGGCAGAAGACCCAGGCGCTCAGGCGTACTTTGAAGCTTTAAAATTTATCCTGCCGTTACAACGGGACGATTTCTACGGTTTGTTTGAGGCAATGAACGGTTATCCCGTCATCATTCGTCTGATCGACCCGCCCTTGCACGAATTCCTGCCTTCGCTCGAGACTCTGCTCACCGAAGTGGCAACAATGCGCGCTAAGGGCGAAACTGAGGGCTTAGCAGAGAAAGAAAAGATGCTCGCAGTGGTGGAACGCCTCCACGAGAGCAATCCCATGATGGGTTTGCGCGGCATCCGCTTGGGCATCGTTTACCCCGACATCATGAAAATGCAGGTACGGGCAATCTTCGAAGCGGCTTGCGATGCAACCAAGAATGGCATTGTAGCTAAACCTGAGGTAATGATCCCGCTGACGGGTCACATCAATGAGCTAAAAGCTGTTCAGCCTATACTCGAGGACATTGCGAAGCGGGTGATGCAGGAAAAGGGCGTGGATGTCCCTTATAAATTTGGCACCATGATCGAAATTCCACGCGCTGCAGTGACTGCTGGTGAAATTGCCTCCATGGCGCAATTCTTCTCCTTCGGAACAAACGACCTCACCCAGATGACTTACGGTTATAGCCGGGACGATGCTGAGCGCAGTTTCTTGGTGCGCTACATCGAGAAAGGCATCCTGCCCCGCAATCCATTCCAGCAATTGGACCGTGAGGGTGTGGGCAAACTGATGCAGCAAGCCATCATCGATGGCCGTGCAGTGCGCCCAGACTTGGAAGTGGGCATTTGCGGTGAACACGGTGGTGACCCAAGCTCGATTGAGTGGTGTCATATTATTGGTAACAATTATGTCAGCTGCTCACCCTTCCGCGTGCCTATGGCTCGGCTGGCTGCTGCCCAAGCTGCGATTAAAAATCGCTAAAGCCAATTTAAACGAAACAAAACAGGTGGTCTCTCAATTAAGGGACCACCTGTTTGATTTAATGCAATCTTACTTACAGTATATGCGCACGTATTGGGCGAATATCTCAGCGATGCTGCGAATATAATCACGCGATTCTAGGTAGCGCATTGAGCCAAGGAATAAGTCCGGGTCATCACCCGCTATTTCTTTCCACGCCAAGGCATTCCCGGGACCGCTATTATAAGCGGCTAAAGCGGCATAGATATCCCCATCAAAGACGTATAACTGGCGGCTTAGGTAATTGGTCCCCAACATGAGGTTGTAGAGCGGGATAGCTAAATCCTCCTCGCTGAAATTGGGCGGAAAATTAATTTCGCTGGCAATCTGAGCAGCCGTAGAGGGCATCAGCTGCATTAACCCTTGCGCACCAGCAGAAGATTGGACGTAAGCTTGAAAACGGCTTTCCTGATAGATCACACTGAATAAAAGCAAGATAGGTACGTCGTATGTATCCGCGGCAGCTTGTACCCAAGGGAGATAGTAGGCACCGTAGCGGACCAGGTAGAAATAACTCGGGACCTTATCCGCGGCTGCCAGCTCGCTGTAGCCCGTCAGTTGCAGGATTGACTCGCTGGCTTGAATGGCTGAAGTATAAAAACCATAATCCAAGAAAGTTTTCATCAAGCGGAAAGTATTGATTACATCCGTGCGGTAGTCATTCCTGAGGGATTCGAATTCCAACCTTGCTTCTGGATACATACCCAAGCTCCAAAATTCAATTCCACGACTATACCGCGAATCGTTTGCCAGCTCAGCACTATAGTCTAAATCTACTTGTGGAGAGAGGTTAAAAGAAGTACGCAACCACGCCGCGGCAACATCGCGCGCAGCTTGCAAGTCTACAGCAAAGTTTGGTGCGCTCGGAGCGGTAAAAACAAGTCGATTTTCAAGGATTTCATGGGCACGCAGCCCATAGTAACCATGAGGGTCTGCCGATGCCGCTAATTGCCAATATTGCTTGGCTTGGCTGCTATCTCCTTGCTTTTGGCTAACCTTACCCAACCAAAGGTAAGCACTAGCCGTTTCCAAAGGTTCGATGGCTAACAATAATGCTCGGTTCATTGAGCTATTTGCAGCCTCTAGGTCGTTCATACGGTAATGTAGTATGCCAGCAAAAAATGCACCTTGAAACGACTGGTCAGAGGAGGGATAACTCTGCGCAACACGATCCCACAATTGTGCAGCCTCAGGTAACATCCCAGCGATTTCATAATTGCGTCCTGCAGAAAAAAGCACGCTCGGGGCATAGCTAGCTAAGGGTTGGGCTGAAACGTATTCTAAAGCTGTTGAAGCAGCTAACTCGGGATTGTTCATATAGGCTTGCTGGGTATAAACAATATCTTCAATGGCGTGTACCACGTAGCTGCTTTGGGGGTAGGTTTCAACCAGTTCTTTCCAAAGCGTAATTGCCTTTTGATCGTATGGTGTGCCATCCTGATGATTGTAGGCTAAGCGTTCCTTGGAGGCTAAACCCAACATCCATACCCCTTTAGCTCGTGCTGTTAATCCTTGATAGTAAAGTGCTTTGTCCTTTTCTTGCCCATTGCTCTGTAAGTAGCGCGTAAAGGCTTCATCCGCCAAGTCATATTGACCGCGGAAGTAATTGATTAGCCCGCGTTGGAGGTCATCAACAGGCTGATCGGCATCGAGCAGGGCGAGAAGAGCCGAATAAGCGTCATAAGTCTCAGGGTAGTTATTGACCGCGTGCTGAAAGTAGCTGTAGCCCTGCTCGGTCTCTCCCGAGGCAAGCAAAGCTTGCCCAAGCAGGAAATCGAGCTGAGCTTCCAGGTAGATATCTCCCGTTTTGCCATAGAGATCCTGATAAATCCCTAAGGCGGCATCCGGTTGGCTGAGAGCGGCATAGGTATTGCCTAATTTGATAGCTAAAGCGGTATTATTTCCAAGCGCTGGGGCGAGATAAGCAGCTTTATAAGCCTCCAGGGCTTGCGCATAATCGCCTAGTGTTGTGTACTGATCCCCGACCTGTGTGTAAACGTAAGCATCCAGCACGCCAGGGCGCGTGGTTAAGTAAGCCTCCCAGGCTGAGATAGCTGCTTCTGGCTGATCCTCTTGCAGAGCCACCTGCGCTTGCAAGAAATAACCACGCTGGGCTGGCAGGCTCTCTGGGTAAGCCGCGACAAGTTGCTCGAGCAGAGGCTTAGCATGAAAAGTGTCCTTCATTTTGAGATAGGTGAGCGCCTGGCCATAGAGGCTGGCTGCCCGCAGAGCAGCAGAGCTGGCGTTATCGCCAGCCTGGTAAACCTTGAGAGCCTCTTCATAGTCGCCGAATTCCAAAGCGCGGTCAGCATCCGTCAGGCGCGGCTCGGCTGCTGGCATACCTTCGGTTGGAGTGAAGGTCTCCTGCGGCTTTGCGGTGGTGGGAACTGCGGTCTGGGCGCTGGTCGGCGTCGGAGGGGGTGAAAGGGTGGGGGATAAACTACTGCTACAGGCGCTCAGAACCAAGGTGGCAATGATGAGCACCACGCCGAGCTTCTGGCTATGTCTGATTTTCATGGCGTTCTTATAATGTAATCGGATGAGGTTGTCAAATTCACTGAGGGGAGGTTACGATAAAACGCTATTTAACCATAAAGGACGCAGGCATCCTCGGATGTTTTTGCGTCCTCTCTAGGTTCCGTAACTATAGGCTAAAGTTAGTCTTCAAATTCCTTTAATACCGCTGGAATAGTCGCACGGATTAGCTTGAGCGTCTTGCGGAAAGCCGCCATCTTTTCCTCCTCTGTGCCTTGCACGGCAGCTGGATCCTCGAAGCCGACATGAATGCGCTTTTCAGGCCCAAGCCAGAGCGGGCAAGCCTCCCGGGCTTGATCACAGACGGTTACGACGAGGTCAAAGTTCTGTCCTTTGAATACCTCAACCGATTTAGATTCCCCCTGGTGGAAAATGCCAGCCTCTTCAAGTGCCGCCAAAGCGTAGGGATGCACGTAGCCGGCAGGCCTTGTGCCCGCGCTAACCGCAATCCAACGGTTCCAGAGGTCATGGTTGACAATAGCTTCAGCCATCTGGCTGCGAGCGGAATTGCCAGTGCACAGGAAAAGCACCCGTTTGCGCTGCTTGAGTTCAGCTTCATCAGGCTGCGATTGTACGCCTAAATTCTCGTTTGTTTCCGCATCGCCAACCAGAATTTCGTGAGCATACTCGCCCGATTCCATCGCACGCAGTAATTCGCGCGCCTTCGCCTCATTGGCAGGCGCAACAAGCAGGTCCACTTCTCCCAAATTTCCTACAGTTAAGCCGTAAATCTTACCAGCGGTATCTTGGCTGAGCATAGCAGGAATGCCTTGGGCTTCGAGGAAGGCTTTGACCATTTCACCTTCCAACTGGCCTTCTGCTTTATAAACTGAAACATAAGAACCTATGGATTTATCTCTCATTCGTAGATCCATTTCTCAATATCGCGCTGCCAACTGACGATCTCTTCCGGTTTGAACCAGAGGGCAATCTCGAATTCAGCTGTCTCGGGGGAATCGGAAGCGTGCACGATGTTATAACGCGCTTGCAGGGCAAAGTCATGCCGCAGCGTGCCAGGGTCAGCTTCCGTGCCGCGGGTTTTGCCGAAGCTTTGGCGGATGGCTGTAATGGCATCCGGGCCTTCCCAGACCATCGCCATCACCGGAGAAGAGGTGATGAACTCAATCAATGGTGCGTAGAAGGGTTTCCCCGCATGTACAGCGTAATGTTGTTCAGCCAGCTCAGTGCTAACCCACATGAACCGCGCGGCGACTAAGCGCAAACCACGGTTTTCTAAGCGGGTGATGACCTCACCAATCAATCCGCGTTGTACACCATCCGGTTTAACCAATACCAACGATTGTTCCATCAAGTTACTCTTCTTCCAAATGGCTAAGGTAATCTGCGATTTGCTGGGCTTTATCCGCCAGCGCAGGTTGATTTTCCTGGGCGTTTAGCTTGGCGTAGATCTCCCATAATGGTCTGCTTGTGGGTTTGAGTGTCAGACGGGAGCGTAGAATGCGCAGAGCTTCGCTGCGCGTGGCTGCATCATGACGATAGTGCTCGAGCAGCTCAAGCGCATGCGTGTATTGCTGGGTGTCTAAGGCTTCGGTGAAAGCTTCTCGAAAGGGCACTTCCTGGCTTGAGGTAGTTTGAAGTTCAAGAGGTTCAGTCGGTTCTTTAGCTGATGTTCCACCTTGTTCCTGGTCGGTTGGGCTTGACGGGATAGTTTCGCTGGACCAGGCACTGGCGACCGTGCTAGCAGCAGGAGCTGTGCGGATGGGTTGTGTATCTGCTTGGGGAAGGGGGGATTCAATATCAGGGTTGACCTTGATCTCGCGGGTATCCTCTTCAACGCTAATGGGCGTGGCACTTGAACCTTTTTGGCTGGCAAATTCAATCAACCATTCCGGAGCGTTTTGGACTGGAACTGCGGCTTCCATTTGGATTTGTTCGGGAGTTTGGTCTGATTGAGATGGGAGACGCGTTTCTGGTTTAGTTTTGATTGGTTGTGTCTCCTCTTGCGTTTCTGCTTTTATGGGTTGCGTGTTTTGGGAATTTTCTGTCATAACGATCCTATCTTAATCTGGCTTCTTTTATTAACTTAGCCACAATAAAACTACAGCTAGGAATATACCCAGCTGTAGTTTGAGATGGCATGTTATTCACCTAAGTAATCGCGCAATTTACGCCGTACGCTTGGGTGACGCAGCCGTTGGAGAGCTTGAGCTTCAATTTGACGCACCCGCTCTCGCGTAACGCCCATTTTGCGCCCTACTTCCTCAAGCGTATATGCCTGACCATCCTGCAGCCCATAGCGCAGCTGCAAGATGCGCACTTCCCGTGGAGGCAGTGTTTCTAACACCTCATCGAGATGCTCGCGCAATAAGTTATAGGTTGCCGTATCATCCGGTGGTGGTGCTTCGTCATCCTCGATAAAGTCGCCTAGCACCGAATCCTCTTCGTCATCTGTTGGGGTTTCCAGCGAGAGCGGCCGGCGGGCTACTTGAATCATGTTTTCCACTTTCTTGGGCGGCACTTCTAATGCCTCTGCCAGCTCCTCTACTGACGGGTCACGGCCTAACTTTTGGGTCAGCTGGTGCTGGGTGCGCAGGAGTTTGTTGATTTGGTCCCCCATATGCACGGGGACGCGAATGGTGCGCCCTTGATCTGCAATTGCCCGTGTAACAGCCTGACGGATCCACCAGGTGGCGTACGTGCTGAACTTATGACCACGTTGGTATTCAAACTTTTTGGTGGCGCGGATTAAGCCAATATTCCCTTCCTGAATGAGGTCTAAGAAGGGGACACCTCTGCCCATATACTTTTTTGCCACGCTAATGACCAACCGAGAGTTAGCTGTGATGAGATGCTCACGCGCTTGCCAGCCGTCTTCGATTTGCTGGCGCAATTCTAGACGCCGCTTCGGACTGACGTTACCTCTCGCTAATTCCTCGCGTGCAAATTTGCCGCGTTCGATGCGAATAGCTAATGCTCTTTCTTCGTTAATATCACTGAGCAAAGGGACACGGCTGACTTCTTTCAAATATAAGCCGATTGTGTCATCCGTATCGATATTGGCTAAATCATCGAGCGTTTCCTCCTCTTCCTCTTCGAGTTCTTCGGAAAGCTCTGAGTCGCTCGGTTCTTCGCTCGTGCTATCTTCTTCGGTGTAATTGATGCCTGCGCCAAGCAACGCAGTGTATGCTTCCTCGAGCTGGTCTAAGTCTTGTTCTGCCTCAGGGAAGAAGTGCAAGATATCATCATAAGTGACATATCTTTTCTTGCGGCCAAATTCCAGCAATCTATCGAGTGCGGAAGAATCGCGCTCTTCATCTAATACCTTATTTTCATCACTAATTCTTGCCATTCAGCTTTTGTCACCTTTTCTATTTCGTTTTACGTTATGCATAGAGTACAATATTTTTTTGCCATTTTCAAGTACTTTTTAAACGTTAATCAAGTCCATATAATTTGTTAATATATTGCTAAGTCTTTTGGACTCACAGGCAAAGTTTCACAATTTGGAGCATGAGACTACACGCATCTAACCCATATTTCTACTAGCGACCAATTATAGTCGGACCAAACAGCATTTTAGTTTCAAGGATAATTGTTTGGTTTAGAAAATAGGGATTTAATGCTCAATAGCGCTAATTCATGCCTCTTACACCTTGTATTATAACACCCCAATGTTAGTAAAATATCTCAAGGTTATAATAATTCAACAAAACTGATTAGTTGGTTAAACCTTGGTTTGACGGTCTTGTTCGTGATGGATAAAATCTGGCTTATTTAGGATGAATTGGAAATTTAATGTTATTTCTCAGAAAAACCGCTCACTATTGGATAACACTGCTCATCATTGCTGGCATGGTGGGTTTGGTTTTCCTTAACCTCAATCTTCCTGAGCAGTTTAGACACCAAGATGAATTTGCTCCGCGTTGGGTGGCAGCTAAACAATGGATGAATGAGGGTACTTCGCCTTATAATCGCGAAGTTTTTCAGCAAACGGAAGCACTCTGGAAAGTTTATGGCTACAACGCAGATGAATTCAGTCAGGGGCGTTACTTAGACATTGTATGGAACCTGATTTTATTCCTCCCCCTTAGTTTTCTGCCTTTCCCACTCGCCAGGGCTATTTGGATGACAATTACCACTTTAGCGCTGTTCTTCAGCATATGGTTTGGCTTTGACTTAGCTGGTGTGCGCTTTCATCCAATAGAAAAAGTGCTTATTGCGCTGCTGATAACATTAACTTACCCAGGCTTCAAATTGATCCTCAATGCCAGCATTTTACCCCTTTATATTTTTTTTATGATTTTAGGTAGCAAGAAAGCCCTCGAGGGGAAAAGTACAGCTGCAGGGATTTATTTCTTACTCAGCTTAGGCATGTTTCCGTTGAGCCTAATTATGGCTGTCTTCTTTGCAGTTTGGTTAGGCTCACGCAAAGATAATAGCTTCCTCTCGATTTACCTCGCTGGTTTAGCTTTCTTACTGGTAACTTCACTAATTCTTTTTCCAGGTTGGATTGCAGAGTGGTTTGCCAATCTTGTTCAGGTCCACCCCAATTTAAGCTGGGTTGATACGCCTCTCATGCGTATTGCCGCATTTTTCCCTGGTGCCTACCGCCCGTTAGCCATTAGCTTGCATGTACTTACGCTTTTTGTGATGCTCGTAGAATGGTATAGCTTGCCTGAAAGCGAAGAACGCCAAGTTCGCTGGAAAGCTTTGCTGACCTTGAATTTGATGAGTTTGCTTAACCCGTCTAGTTCAGCGGTTTATCACGTATTAGCATGGCCAGGACTTTTCTTACTTTTCAACTTTTTGGATGAGAAATGGAAAATTGGGGGTAAAATAGCCAGTTGGACTTTATTATTGATACTGCTCAACAGATTTTGGACTGATTTCCAAAACACCCAAAACTGGTCCTCAATTGAGTCAACCATCGTGAGCATCCTTTTGCCGATTATTGCATTGATCGGATTAGAGTGGACACGCTGGTGGGCAATGAACAGTCCAAAACCATTAATTGAAGAGCAAAAATTTTAATTAGGAGGCTTTATCGTATGGCAAACAAACGCATTGGTGTGTTAACGGGTGGCGGGGATGTCCCTGGATTAAACTTAGCCATAAAATCTGTAGTTTTGAATGCAACCGAAGAAGGAGATGAGGTTTTAGGTATTCGTTTAGGTTGGGGCGGACTACTCAACTATAACATCGAGGATTCTTCTCCTCAGGAAAAACTAGTCTATAAGTTAACGCCCTTAACTGTCCGTCGCGTGGACCGTACGGGTGGCACTTTTCTGCATACATCCCGAACCAACCCTGCAAACGTTCGACCCAAGGAGACACCAGCATTTTTATCCGAAAGCAAGTACGGTAAGGTAATTAAGCCCGATGGAACCAAAGATTTCACAGATTACATCTTAAAGGTGCTAGAGCACTTGAAGTTGGATGCGTTAATCACGATTGGCGGTGATGACACCCTCAGTTACAGCGCGAGATTGCACAAGGAACACTTTCCCATCGTTGGAATCCCTAAAACGATGGACAACGATGTCTTTGGCACCGAATATTGTATTGGCTTTTCCACCTCAATAACTCAGGCTGTCTCATTAATCACTAATTTCCGCTCTTCGGTGGGGTCGCATGAGCGCATTGGAATCGTTGAGTTGTTTGGCCGCAATTCTGGCGAAACGAGCTTGATTACCGGTTACTTGAGCTTTGCAGACCGTACGATCATCTGTGAAGTACCGTTTAACTTTGAGAAAGTCGCAAATTTGCTCTTACAGGACAAGCGCAACAGTCCTTCCAATTATGCTATCGCTGTTATTTCTGAAGGAGCTGTTTCGGATGGGGGTTTAATCGTGGAAAGCGGTGAAGAAGATGCATTTGGACACAAAAAATTAGGGGGAATTGGCGAGGTCTTGGGCGAGCAAATCAAGATACTTACAGATCAGGAAATTATGTATCAAAAATTAGCCTATCTTGTACGCAGTGGCCCAGCAGATATGCTTGACCGTATGGTAGCCATGAATTATGGTACCTTAGCAACCCAGCTAGTCGAGCGTGGAGATTTTGGCAAGATGGTTGCAATCCAAAATGGCGTGTATACTTGCGTTCCAGTTGACGTCGTTACCGCTGGAAAACGCCAAGTTGATGTGGATCGATATTACGATAAAGAAAATTACCGGCCAAAAATCCAATACATTGAAAGCATGCCGATGTTCATAGGCTAATGATATGACAGCTCATAAGACTTTATGTTCTTATGAGCTGTTTATTTGAGAGGTTGTTATGGGCGTCAAGTCACAAGGCGTTTCCCAGGATCGTTACATGGTTATCCCGAGAGTATTGATTTTCCCCTTCTCTTCCGATGGAAAAGTCTTACTCTTGAAAGGCGGGGAGCATAAACGCATTTGGGCAGGGCAATGGAATGGCATTGGCGGTCATGTGGAAGCTGGAGAGAGCATTCTCCAAGCTGTCAGGCGTGAGTTGTTAGAAGAGTCCGGCTTACAAGCGGAGTGTTTGCTTTTTTGTGGTGCAGTGATGGCAGAAACGCAAACGAACCCAGGAATTGCTTTTTTTGTATTTAGAGCAGAAGAATTGAGCGGTCAGCAGTGTGAATCAACGGAAGGCGGTCTGCAGTGGTTTGTGCTTGACGAGATCAATCAGTTTCCGCTAGTTGAAGATGTGCCCACGCTCGTGGGCAAAGTCAGCCGTTTTCAGGCTGGGTCGCCGCCTTTTTGGGGGTTATATCGCTATGATGCCAATGATCAGTTAGTGATGTCTTTTGAGGGCTGAGATTTTTCGAAGAACACGAGCAGAGTATCTCCATACTTGCGCTGGTCGAAGGGAGTGAAATGCACATAGGGCTCCTCTACCCATTCCAAGGGGTTAATTTGGACGATAATCTGGCCGTGAGCACTCAACAACTGCGGATTTTGGTCTAACACAAGCATGGCTTTTTGCCACAGCGCTTTATATTGGGGTGGAGCGATGTAAATGAGGTCGAAGCTTTCGGCTTGCGGTGAAACGAGAAATTTAAAGGCATCCTGATGCAGCACAACAGCTCTATCGCTGAGATGGGTAGCCTCCAAGTTTTGCTGAATGACTCTCACGGCTTGCCAGTTCGTCTCTACAAAAGTGGCTTTGGAGGCTCCACGGCTGAGCGCTTCGATGCCAACTGCGCCCGTGCCGCCGAATAAATCCAGCACGTTGATATCCAAGACTTCATTACCGAGGATATTGAAAAGGGCTTCTTTCACCAGGTCTGTGATCGGTCGTGTAGATTTGCCGGGGACAGTTTTCAGCCGGATTCCTTTGGCACTACCCGAGATAACCCGAAGTGTTCCCATGGCTGCCTCTTAGGATTTCTTTGTATGCGAACGTGGTACATCCCCAAAGGTCCAAAAGCGGTTTGCCAGAAAATTGAGGATAAGGATGAAGACGCCAACGACAATTAAAGCCAAATTGTGACTCAGAATTGTGGAGCTCAAGGAACCCACTTTAAATTGCTGATTTTCAAGGATGGAATAAAACCAACGGTCAAGCGGGGAGATCGTTATTGTCCGCAGTGTTAAACCAGCGATGTTAATGATCACAAATTTGCTAAACTGATTGGTGATAGATTTTTCGGTGGTTTCTGGGTAAACCCATTTGCGGTTGAGAATATAACTATTGATTACGGCAATTGCAAAGGAGAGCGCTTGCGAGGGGACCAATTGCCAGCCAAACCCAGCGGTAAAGAGGTTCATCAAGCCGAAATCAATCAGCGTATTGAGCGTACCCACTAACGCAAACTTACCGAAGCGCATGGCTTCGCTGGTTGGAGTTACCGGTGTTTCAGCCAATTTTTGTTTGGAAGTATGCAATCGTTTCCCTCAATCCGCTGCGCAAGTCAACTTGAGGCTCCCAATTTAGAAGCTCTCGCGCGCGGGTGATATCAGGCTGGCGTTTTTGCGGGTCATCGCCTAATCCCTCAGCAAAGAGGGTTACTGTGCCGGCTTCATTACCGGTGAGTTCATTGATCAGCAGAGCGAAATCTCTGATTGTGGTTTCATTTGGATTACCAATGTTGACAGGATCGTGCATATCCGTCCACATCAAACGAAAGATGCCTTCGACGAGGTCAGTAACATAACAAAAGCTGCGGGTTTGTTCCCCGCTGCCATAAATGGTAAGCGGTTGATGATGCAGAGCTTGAAGGATAAAGTTGGGCACCACGCGGCCGTCATCTAAACGCATGCGTGGGCCAAAGGTGTTAAAGATGCGCACGATGCGGGTATCCACACCATGGAAACGATGATACGCCATGGTGAGTGCTTCTGCAAAGCGTTTGGCTTCGTCATACACCGAACGCGGACCGATGGGGTCACAATTTCCCCAGTAAGTCTCCGGCTGTGGGTGGATTTGTGGGTCGCCGTAAACCTCGCTGGTGGAGGCGAGGAGGTATTTTGCTTGATGGGCTTTCGCCAGCCCGAGGGTGTTGAGCGTCCCTAAAGCACCGGCTTTGAGCGTCTGAATTGGCAAGTTAGGATAGCCCAAAGGCGAAGCAGGATTAGGGCTGGCAGGGGAAGCAAAGTGCATCACATAATCTATCTGCTCTGGGATATCAATATAGGTTGAGACGTCTTGGCGGATGAGCTGGAAAGCCGGGTTGTTGAACAAGTGTGCGATGTTGGCTTCATCGCCGGTGATGAAATTATCCAAACCAATGACCTGGTGACCCTCATGAATGAGGCGGTCTGTCAGGTGAGATCCTAAAAACCCAGCTGCACCCGTTAGGACAATGCGCATATACTTTTCCTTGTACAATAATTCTCTTGGTCTTAGAGTATAATCAGCTCTTCAAAGCGAGTTAATTATAGCATGAGC
>DMCS01000077.1:19858-28706 GCA_003445715.1 Candidatus Mesolinea sp.
AGTAAAAATGAACTCCTGCGCTTAGTTGATTTGCTTGCAGCGCACTACCAAGCTTTGCATGGAATCCGAGTGCAACGCATTAAGGATAAGCTTCAGTTGATCACTGCTCCAGAGCATGCCGAGCTCATCGAGCAACTCTGGGGGCTCGAAGTCAGCACGCGGCTATCGCAGCCGGCGCTGGAGGTGCTCGCTATCATCGCGTTTAAGCGCATGACCACGCGGCCAGAAATTGAGAACATTCGCGGCGTGAACAGTGATTCGGTGGTGAAAAGTTTATTAGCAAAAGGTCTTATCGAAGAGTTAGGCCGTTCTGATGCCCCAGGCAGGCCGATTTTATACGGGGTGACGCCAGAATTTTTGCAATATTTTGGGCTCGAGTCCCTCGATCAACTTCCGCCAATTGACTTGGAAGCACTTTCGGGTTCTGGGAGACCTGAAGAAAATCGCGAAATGAGGGTATTAAAAGACTAATGGCAAAAGAGCGTGTTCAAAAACTTTTAGCTGCCGCCGGAATAGGTTCTCGCAGAGCTTGTGAAGCTCTGATTGAGGCTGGGCGTGTGAAGGTCAACGGCCAGGTGATTCATTTGGGTGATAAGGCTGACCCTGAAAAAGATACGATTACGGTGGATGGGAAAGTAATCCGCCCACCCAAACAGAAAATTTACATAGCGTTAAATAAACCTAAAGGCTATTTATCGGACATCGATGAAACCCACCCCAAACCGACCGTGTTCGACCTCGTAGATGTCCCCGAGCCGCTTTTTTCAGTAGGTCGGTTAGATTTGGATAGCGAGGGCTTAATCCTCTTGACAAACGATGGCGAGTTAGCCAATCGCTTGACACATCCCCGTTATCGCCACGAAAAGGAATACGAGGTGTTTGTGATTAAACAGCCTGATGAAGAACAGTTGGCGATTTGGCAGCGGGGGGTGGTGCTTGAAGATGGCTACCGTACCTTGCCAGCCAAAGTGGAAGTGATCAAACGCGCGAATAATGGAGCTTGGCTGCGTATCATCATGCGCGAAGGGAAGAAGCGCCAGATTCGGAAAACGGGGGCACGGATTGGCTTGCCTGTAGGTCAAATCAAGCGCGTCCGCATCGGCACAATTAAGTTGGGCTCCTTGCGCAGCGGTGAATGGCGCTATCTAACTCCTGCAGAAATTCGTCGGCTGAGGGTTTATGCCGGATTGGAAAAAGAGGAAAAGCACTCCTAAATCCTCATTAGGACTTTGTGCCAAACTCACTTAGAGCTGCATTAATCTGCTCGAGCTGCTCCTCAGAGAGTGGCTTTTCGCAGCTCTCGCGGTCGATACGGCGGATGTAACGTTTGAGTTCCGGCAAGTCAACCAAAGGAATTGGCGCTTCACTGACATCACCAATCTGCGTGTTTTTCATCAACACCACCAAAACGTGGTTAATCGGTGGCTGCTCTTCTTCTGGAATACCCTTGGAAGCTAAAAAGCTGCGAATAACTGCTTCATCCGCCAAGGCTTCACGATCAGGCTTACCTATCCCTTCCTGGCCAAAAACCTTCATAAGAAAATTCCCGCCCTGTTGTTTCCATTTACCGTTGATGTACGATATTTTTCCCCTAGCAGTCAACGGGATGGGAACCCAAATGTGACAAGGACCGACCAAGAGCATGGGAATTGGGCTGGTGTACACATAAAAAGTGTATTCTCGCCGAAGCTTTTCGAGTGCGGTGGCAAAGATTTCATCAAAACGCGGGTTACGGCCAAAACGATTGGTGAAATACATGCCGATTTGGGAGAGAATGAAACCAACGATCAGGGCGGCATAGGACCACAAGATGCGTGAAATATCTCCTCCAAAGGCGAGAACTAGCCCAATGATAAGGATTATCAGACTGCCATAAGTACAAATTTGGCCGATGGTTTTGTTGCGTTTGATAAATTTATCATTTCGAATAATGTTCATGAATTTAACTCTTTCGTGTTATTAAAGGTGATTGATTTGCGTAATGATTCTAACAAATTCAGTTCTATGGCAATGCAAGCTTGATTGATGGCACTAACCATTGCTTTTGCGTCTGAGCGGCCGTGGCCCACAAAAACCAAACCATCTAAGCCCAAAAGCGGTGCAGCGCCGACTTCGGATGGATCAATTAGTTTTCTTACAGAATCGAAAGCAGGTTTGGCTAAAAGCGCGCCCAGCTTTGTGCGGGTGCTGCGCATCAATTCTTCTTTGAGCGATTCAAACAGAAGTTTGCCCAAAGCTTCACTTGATTTCATCAACACATTCCCGGTAAATCCATCAGTGACTGCCACATCCACTTTACCGCCAAAGAACTCTTTGCCTTCGATATTTCCGATGAATCCAGGTACTTGTTGGCGCATTAACGGGCCAGCTTCGCGGACAAGGTCGTTTCCTTTGCCCTCCTCTTCTCCATTGGAAAGCAGCCCGACAGTTGGGTTCGTGCGGTTGAGCATAATTCTGGCATAAACTTGACCCATCTGTCCAAATTGCACCAGGAATTCAGGCCGGCACTCGGCGTTAGCACCGACATCTAAAATAACCGCTTTGCCACCCTTCACCGGAAAAGTTGTGCTCAAGCATGGGCGGATTACGCCAGGCATGAGTCCGAAGATCTTGGTACCAAAGTACATCGCCATGCCAGTGTTCCCGGCGGTAACAAAGGCTTGGGCTTCGCCCTTCTTCACTAGGTCCATGCCGACTTGCATCGTGTTTTGCTTCTTGGCGCGGGCTTCTTGGATGTGGTCGCTCATGTCAATTGCCTCAGGAGCGTGCACAATGCGGATGTGGGATTTATCACCCGGTTGGGCGGCTAAACTGGAGGAAAGGGTTTGCTCATCCCCAACGAGAATCAAGTCAATATCATCAGTTTGTGTGCTGAGCACGGCTGCAGCTAACTCGGGTTTAGGGCGTTCATCGCTGCCCATCGCGTCTAGAACAATAGTTTTTCTCATTTATAACCTCTTAGTTATGATTGCTTGACATATAAGCCAGGCAAGTTATAATTTTTTTACCGCGCTGGTGCTGGAACTGGCAGACAGGCATGGTTGAGGGCCATGTGGCGCAAGCCGTGGGGGTTCAATTCCCCCCCAGCGCATCAGGCAGGTTCAACCTGCCTTTTTAATTTAAGGAAACTCTCGGTAAAACCAAGTCCACGGGTTTACCGGCGTGCCGTTAATGTCAATCTCAAAGTGCAAATGCGGGCCGGTTGAGCGCCCTGTGTTACCCAAGATGGCAATCCGTTGCCCTGGCTGGACGACTTCACCTACCTCCACTAAGATCTCGGATAAGTGCATATAAATCGAATAAACACCTAAACCGTGATCGATGATCAGTAAATTCCCGCGAACCAATTGGTTAGGTAAGATGGCAGCTACAGTGCCCGTTGCGGGGGCAAAAACATCCGTACCTTCACAATAACCGAGGTCAATACCGGTATGGTAATACACTTTATCGCTGCCGTTATAGGTGCGTCGGCTGCCAAAATCTGCATTTACGCAGCCTGAACCGGCAATAGGGTATTTAAATGCGCCGTTCCACTGTTTTACAGGGGTTACTTTTGTAACAATCTCC
The DNA here is from genome assembly GCA_003445715.1 of Candidatus Mesolinea sp. Lineage (GTDB taxonomy): Bacteria > Chloroflexota > Anaerolineae > Anaerolineales > Anaerolineaceae > Mesolinea. Next base: position 23,426 of record DMCS01000077.1, read on the forward strand.
CTAACTCGGGCATCTTCCTCAGCAATTTCTGGGGAATCAATAGTCTCCGGATCGACTAACAAGTCGATACTGCTCTGGAAGTTCCCCGGTTTGATGATCACCCACTGGTCAAAGTTGTAGGTGATATTTTCTGCAGAGGTCACTGTTATTTTGAGAGGATAGGCACCGGGTGCTTGCAAAGCGTTAATTCCGCCAAAAGCTACGAGCTCTCCATTTTCATACGGGAAAAAAACTGCTGAGTTACCTGCTAACTCTGCGCTAATTGAGACATTCTCGGCAGTCTCAGCCTTCAACACGTAAGTCTCCCCTTGCCTTAGGGGAAGATTATCTATATTTATCGAACGAATGCCAGGGATAGCTAATACTTCGGTAGCTTCTTGACCGGAATGGTAGAAATAGGGGTCGAGAGGCAGAGCCAAGTTGGGTGAACTCAGTTGGTTGAGTCGGGCTAACGACCAGGGGTTTTGACCGGATAACAAAGCTAACTCTAACCATGATTGCCCAGGCGTGAGAGCAGGAAGCGTCTGCAGATCCTGCGTAACTTCAGAAGTGGTGAGTGCAATTCGCCTGCCGACAAAGAGCTCTGATTGGCTGGTGAATTTATTCAACTTAGCAAGGCTTGTGGGGTCTGACTGCGTCCGCCGGCTCAGGCTGCGCAAGTTTGCACCGAGCGGGATGTATTCTGTTGTAAGCGTTCCTTGCATCCCTTCCAAGCCGGGGATCAGCAGACGGTCGCCTATCAGAAGCATATCTCCATTACTGAGCCCATTGACAGCCAAAATTTCGTCCACTGTGGTGTAGAACTGATTGGCAATGTAGGAAAGCGTATCCCCAGATTGCACGATATATACTGGTAAGGTCTCATCTTGGGCAGCTACAGGCTCAGCCAAGATGGGAGTGTGTATAATTGAAAGAACAAGCAATGCTAAAAAGATTTTTTGCGCTATTTTAAGTAAATGGTTTTGTCTGCACATCACTAACACCAGCTGTAAAGTTTACCATAGGCTGGAAGAATTCAAATCTTGTGGAGGATGTTGATGAAGATAACGACTTGGAACGTCAACGGGTATCGCGCAGTCCTGAAAAAGCAGGCGTTAGATTGGGTTAAGGATTACCAGCCAGATGTGCTTTGCTTGCAAGAAATTAAAGGCAGACCAGAGCAGTTCCCAGAAGAGCAGCGTGAAATTCCGGGTTACCAATCCTTTTGGAACCCTGCAATGCGCCCTGGCTATAGCGGCACAGCCGTTTTTTATCGCGTGGAACCGAAGGAAATTACGACTGGCATCGGGGTAGAGGAATTTGATGCCGAGGGGCGTGTGATCCGCTTACGTTACCCTGATTATTTTCTTTACAACGTTTACTTCCCGAATGGCGGCGAGGAAAATCGGCGCGTACCCTTCAAATTGGAGTTCTATGCCCGGCTGCTAGACGTTATTGATGAGCACCATCAAAAGGGCGAAAACGTCATCATCACTGGAGACTTTAATACAGCCCATAACGAGATCGACCTTGCCAGACCGAAGGAAAACGAAAAAAACACGGGATTTTTACCCGAAGAACGCGTATGGATAGATAAATACCTTGCGCATGGTTTGGTGGATGTTTTCAGGCATCTTTATCCGAATGCGGTGCGCTACACATGGTGGACCTACCGCATGCATGCCCGCGAGAAGAATATTGGTTGGCGCTTGGATTATTTTTTGGTCAGCGAAAGCCTGGTGCCAAGGGTTGAAGATGTGGTCATCATGGATGAAATCATGGGCTCTGATCATTGCCCGGTAACGCTTATTATTCATTAATAACCATCACTACAAAACTACAAAGAAAAAGCCGGAGGTTTACTCCGGCTGTGTAGTTTGTTTAACTTTAAGCGTTCGGTTTTGGCCCTGTGCGAAGAATTAACTGCTTGGCTGCAAGTACTTCATTGCAACGGCGCACGGGGCTGTGATGCGGGGCTTCGTGCAGTAATTCTGGCTGAGTGTGCGCTTCTTTGGCAATCTTTAGCAGCGCATCCGCAAAATAATCTAAGGAATCGAGCGATTCCGTCTCGGTTGGCTCGATCATCAAGGCTTCGTGCACGATGAGCGGGAAGTAATTCGTCGGCGGGTGAACGTTGTAGTCAATCAGCCGTTTAGAGACATCCAAAGCGCGCACGCCGGGGGCATCCTTCCAGACGCCTTCGACGACGAACTCGTGCATACACTTGCGATCATAGGGAAGTGTATACGTACCCTTGATTTTGGAAAGTAGGTAGTTTGCGTTGAGTACAGCCATTTCTGCGATGTTCCGTAATCCTTGGCTGCCGTGCATGGCGATATAGGCATAGGCACGCACGAAAATGCCGAAATGGCCCTGGAAAGACTTCATAGGACCGATAGTTTTAGCAGGGTGCGCATAGCCATACAAAGGCGGTGTTTCCTCGTCGCCAGGTTCAACAATCGTGACAATTGGATCGGGTAGGTAGTCAACAAGTTTCTCGCAGACAGCCACGGGTCCCGAACCAGGACCTCCGCCGCCATGCGGGGTAGAGAAGGTTTTATGTAGATTGAAGTGCATAATATCAAAACCTAAATCACCAGGGCGCACAATGCCGAGCAGGGCATTCATATTAGCGCCGTCGCCATATACTAAGCCACCCGCAGCATGCACGGTTTCGATAACTTCAACCACATGTTCATCAAACAAACCCAGCGTGTTTGGGTTCGTTAACATCAGACCGGCTAAGTTTTCATCGCAAAGCCCTTTCAATGCTTCCAAGTCCACATTGCCGCGATCATCTGAAGGGAGTGAAACTACTTCAAATCCGCTCATTGAGGAAGTGGCGGGATTGGTACCGTGGGCAGAATCGGGAATCAGGATTCGCTTACGTTTCGTATCCTCGCGGTCAGCATGATATTTCTGGATAATGAGTACACCAGTGAGTTCGCCTTGTGCGCCGGCAGCGGGCTGTAAGGTGATGCTGGCAAATCCGCTAATTTCCTTCAGCCACTCTTGCAAAGCATACATGAGGTAGAGGTTTCCTTGCACAGTGTCATCGGGCTGCAAGGGGTGCGTGAGCGCGAAGCCAGGCAGCCGAGCGGCAACCTCATTGATTTTGGGGTTGTACTTCATTGTGCATGAGCCCAGTGGATAGATGCCAATATCGACGCCGTAGTTCTTCTGGGAAAGGCGTGTGAAGTGGCGGACCACGTCCACTTCAGAAACTTCCGGAAGAGGTAGGTCCTTTCGCCGGAATTCTGTAGGAAGGGGACTTTGGGGAACGTCCGGTTCAGGGAATTTTACGCCCTGACGACCAGGTGAAGAAAGTTCATAAATGGTAGGCTCAGCCATGGGTCACCTCCCGCAGTGCCTCTTGCAGCAAATCGATATCTTCTCGATGGATTTTTTCTGTGACCGCCATGAGCAGGCAGCCTTCCAGCTCAGGGTAATCTTTGCCTAAATCATAACCTCCGAGGATGTCATAGGCACGCAGATGGTCAAGCAAGTGATCAACAGGCATAGGGCAGCGGATGGCAAACTCATGGAAGAAGGGAGCATCGGGGAAAGCCAACTCATATCCAGGGATACGAGTGATCTGGTTTGCTGCATAATGCGTTTTTTGGTAACAGAGATTAGCCACATTTTCGAAGCCCTGCTTGCCCAATAAACTAAGGTAGATGGTGGAGGCTAATGCCATCAAACCTTGGTTGGTGCAGATATTGGAGGTTGCCTTTTCGCGGCGGATGTGCTGCTCACGGGCGGTAAGCGTCATCACATAGGCTAACTCGCCGGCTGCATCTACCGTCTGACCGATCAGCCTGCCAGATATCTTGCGCAACAGCTCATTAGTTACGGCGAAAATGCCTAAGTAAGGTCCACCGTATGAAAGCGGAATGCCCAGCGGTTGGCCTTCGCCCGTAACGATATCAGCACCAAACTCTCCAGGCGGGGTGAGTATACCCAGTGCGGTTGGGTTGACCGAAACAGCGAGCAAAGCTCCAGCGGTGTGGACTGCTTCTGCCAAAGGCTTGTAATCAATGATGCGGCCAAAGAAATCGGGATATTGCACCATGACTAAAGCGGTATTCGTGTCGATTTGAGCGATGAGCTTTTCCATTGAAGCGTCGAAGCCGGTTTCCTGGTTGTCTCCCAGGATACTAATCTCGCTATTACCGCGCATATAAGTGCGGATGACCCGGCGGTATTGTGGGTTAACTGCGCGGGAGATGAGAAACTTTGTGCGTTTACCTCTGAAGTGGTGATAAGCCAAAATAACAGCTTCTGCGGCAGCGGTAGCGCCATCGTAGTGCGAGGCATTTGCCACGTCCATGCCCGTTAGGCTGCAGATCAAACTTTGATATTCGAAGGTTGACTGCAAGGTGCCCTGAGAAATCTCGGGCTGGTAAGGCGTATAGGCTGTATAAAATTCTCCGCGCCGCAGCAGCATATCTACCGCAGCTGGAACATAATGGTCGTAAGCCCCAGCGCCGAGGAAGCTAAGCACTTCAGAGGTATTACCGTTTGCGCGGGCGATGCTCTCAAGGTCTTGATTGACTTCCATTTCAGTGAGTGCTGCAGGTAAGTCAAGTTCTGGGAAGCGATACTTCTCAGGAATTTCTTGGAAGAGATCTTCGATCTTGCTCAGCCCGATGGCTTTGAGCATCGCCTCCACATCCTGAGGTGTGTGAGGGGTAAACATGGTTACCTGCTTTCGCAATAAGCTTCGTAGGCTTCTGCGTCCATTAACTCAGCAAGCTCAGCGGGGTCTGAAATTTTAATCTTGGCGAGCCAGCCCTTTCCATAAGGATCTTGATTGAGGACTTCGACTTCATCGGCGATATCCTCGTTGATCTCAAGCACTGTGCCGCTAACTGGTATGTTAACTTCCGCTGTAGCTTTGGCGGAGTCCACACTGCCTAAGGCTTGGCCGGCAGTAACTTCTTCGCCTGGCTCCACCGTAAACTCGAAGTAAACGATATCGCCCAGTTGGCTCTGCGCATAGTCGGATATGCCAATGGTCGCAATCTCGCCTTCAACTTTTACCCATTCATCGGATTTTGCGTATTTTAGTTCTTTGGGGAAATTCATTTTAGCTCCTTTTTTCTAGAGATCATGAAGCAAAGCCGCTTTATGATTGGTCAATAATTAGTCAGTACACTGGGCATACTCGCTAACAAGGTCTAAAACCTCAAAATAGCTGCATACTTTTCTGCAATTTGCCTTGCTTAACTTTTGTAAATTAATTTTAACAAGATAAAAGTTAAAGTCAAGTAGAAGGCTTGAGGGTGTTGAAAAACATTGG
>DMCS01000038.1 GCA_003445715.1 Candidatus Mesolinea sp.
GTTAAATTTCCAAGAAAAACCTAAACTGGCGACTTTATCCATTGAACAGGACATTCTAAATTGCAAGCATTAGGACATTTCTATTTAGCCTTGACAGCAAAATGTCAAATCCAAAATTTACTTCCTACCAAATTAATGATTAATCAAGCTCCTTGCGCGGTGCCTTTTTACAATCGTGCTATACTAAACCTAATTTCTGGCAATGGCGGTTGATTACGCTAAAGGAAAGGATATGGAATGAGGAAATATCTGAGCTTTCTCTTTTTTGTGCTAATGCTGAGCGCCTGCAACATGCCCATTAGTGCTACCCCGACTGCTGATTTGGTATCGACTGCAGTTTCTGGAACCCTTACAAGCGCCCCGACAAACACCCTTGCCGCACCGACAGAAACACAGCCACCCTTGCCCACGGAAACTGTAACCTCAATCCCGACGGAAGCACCGACGCTTACGCCAACTTTTACAAACACACCGAGTGCGGACGATCCCGCCATTCGCCTAGGAGAGCCCACCTATGTTGAGGAGTTTGATACGCCCTCAAGCACCTGGACCTATGAGGATGATTGGTTCTACCTCAATGTCAATGATGGTCGCCTCAATATTTATTCTAAAGGAACGCCTTACTGGAATAGTTGGTACACCATTGGGCCGGCAATTCAAAACTTTTACCTTGAAGCGACCCTGACTATGCCGAATTGTAATGGCAAGGACCGCGCGGGCTTAGTTTTCCGCCTGACGAACCAGAATCAATTCTATTTTATGGGCCTCACATGCGACGGCACATGGGGATTCAACCGCTATACTTCCTCCAATGGTACTGAAACCATCTTGGAGTATACAGAATCGGATGCTATCAACCCAACAGACCAACCTAACCGCATTGGCGTCTTAGCGAATGGCTCCCATTTTGAGTTCTATATCAATGGCGTCAAAGTTAGTGAGACGGATGACTCGACATATCCCAATGCAGGAACCTATGGCTTTGTGACGATGTCTGCTGGCACTGTTAATTTTAAAACCAGTGTGGATTCGCTTAAGTATTGGGTATTACCATAATGCTCCCAAAAGGAAGCTTATTTATTTGCAACACAGCCGCCAAGAGTTAATCTTGCGGCTGTGATTTTTTATACGTAAAACTTAGGTGAGGAGACAATGAATCAGCACACAAACATGATGAAAAATCCACAATTGGATGGCGATGCTTTTTTTATCGAAGGGAACCATGTTGGGGTTGTGTTGCTGCATGGCTTTACGGCAACGACTGCCGAAGTGCGCCTGCTCGCGGGTTTTTTACAAAGGTTCGGTTATACTCTCTCGGCACCCCTCCTACCAGGCCATGGTACCCAGCCCGCGGATCTAAACCAAACACGCTGGTTAGACTGGTACGAAGCTGCAGAGAAGGCTTACTTGGAGCTGCGCGGTAGATGTGCAAAAGTATTTGTATGTGGAGAATCGATGGGCGCGCTGCTTGCTTTGCTGATTGCCAGCCGCTACGAGAATGTAGATGGTATTATCGCAGTTGCTCCTGCAATGAAAATTCGCGGGATCGGGCTTTCCCGCGTGATGCAATATTTCCTCAAATTCCGCGCAAAAAACCAAGCTGAGGATGACTTGCCTTGGAAAGGCTATACTGTTTACCCCGTGAGAGGGTTGGCGCAGTTAGCAAATTTACAAAAGGTCGTTCAAAAAGAGTTAGAAAATATCACTCAACCGCTGTTGGTTTTTATAGGCGGGAAAGATACAAGCATTCACCCAGACAGCGGCAAAATTATCATCGAGGCGGTCAGATCTCCGGAAAAGAAGCTTGTTTATACGCCCAACTCTCCCCATGTAATGCTATTAGCTGAGGAAAAAGAGGAAATTTTCCAGAGGATTCAGGAATTTATCGCGTTACATTGTTGATATAAATGAATGGACTATGAAGATGGAACCGCTTAGCCTACTTAATTCAAGTTATAATCGGGCTGATTAGGACAATTCCAGGAGGATGCTTGATGGACGCGCAATATTATATCGGTTGTGACCTCGGCGGCACGAATATCAAAGCCGGTTTGGTTGATTTGCTTTCTGGGCAAGTGATTGCTTCCAAGAACACGAAGACGCTGTCTTACGAGGGGCATGAAGCGGTGATCAGCCGCATGGCAGACCTTATCAAAGCATTGGTAGCAGAAGCCGGTTTTGATTGGAATCAGATCGGCGGTGTGGGCGTGAGCGCGCCTGGTCGGTTGGACCTGGAAAAAGGCGAGACAATTTTTATCACCAACTTCCCTGGTCATTGGATCAACGTTCCGCTTAAGGCAACCCTGGAGGAATTCTTGCATGTACCTGTCTACATCCTCAATGATGTCCGTGCGATTACTTATGGCGAGTGGGCTTTTGGTGCTGGCAAAGGTGTGGATTGCATGCTGTGCTTTGCGATTGGCACTGGCATCGGTGGGGGTGTAGTAATGAATAACCAACTGGTCCTCACGCAAGGCGGTACTGCGGGGGAGCTGGGTCACATTACCATCGATATCCATGGCCCGATTTGTGGCTGCGGAAACTATGGCTGTGTAGAAACCCTAGCTTCTGGTCCTGCGATTGCTTCCATGGGTCTCAAGGCAGTGGTGCAAGGGCAAAAAACCATCATCGGTGAGATGGTCAACTATGACCTGAACAAGATCACGGCGCATGTGATTGCCAAGGCAGCCGAGGCTGGGGATGACGTTGCCCTTTCAATCTGGAATGAGGTAGGTTCGTATATTGGTGTGGCGGTTATCAATGCAGCCCTGGTGGTAGGACCTAAGCGCGTGGTTATTACTGGCGGAGTCGCGGCTGCGGGAGAACTCTTGCTGCATCCTATCCGTGAGACCTTGCGCAAGCGCATGATCGTCATGCCGGCGGATAAAATCGAGATTGTACAAGGTGCATTGGGTGACAACGCTGGCATTATTGGGTTAGCTGTTTGGGCTGCACATGGCGGCGGCTTAAACTAAATTAATAACGCAACTCAAAAGACATGAAGGCTATCTCATCTGGAGGTAGCTTTTTATGTTAACAACTTTTTACTTGCCTTCAAATTGCGCAGCTCTCCGTAATAACCGTGTTATAGTTTCTCATAGTGAGAACCGAAAGCCATATCTAAGGGGCTTTACGAAATTAAGCAATGAAAATATCTTGAAAGATTAAGTATTGAGGGCGTTTTTCATGGAGAAAAAAGCATATTTAGCTGGAGGCTGTTTCTGGGGATTGGAAGCAAAGATGCAATCCTTGCCTGGCGTGATTGAAACCGAGGTGGGATATGCCGGTGGCAATACTAAAAAGCCGACCTATGTAGATGTTTGCCGGGATACCACCGGACACGTTGAGACTGTGCTGGTGATTTATGAAACAAGACAGCTTAGCTACCAGCAATTGCTTGAAGCTTTCTTTAGCTTCCATGATCCAACAACCTGCTGTGCACAAGGGATCACCTTTGGCACACAATACCGCTCTTGTATCTTTTACCTCACCGAAGAAGAGAAGCAGATTGCGGAACAAGTCATTGCTTTTTTGGAAGTCTCGGGCATCTATGATAAGCCCATTGTGACGCGTGTCGTTCCATTAGATGAGTTTTACCCGGCTGAAGAGTACCACCAGGATTACTACCGCCGGCATGGGCTGATCGATCAACTCTAGTTTAGGGACGCACAGGTTAGTACCATCCAATAGGTACAGCCGCATTTTGGGGGAATTTAAGGGACCGGCTTATTATTAAACTTCACGGTTTAATATTAGCGGTTATAATCTAAGCATGACATCTGAAAATAATCATAACGGAAACACTGAGAAACGCGTTGCGATTTTGATCGACGGCGATAATGCCCAATCAAGTTTGATTGAGCAAATTGTGGTGGAAGCGGGGCGTTTTGGCAACGCCACTATCCGCCGCATTTATGGTGACTGGACCACATCAAACATGAAGTCGTGGAAGGACATTCTCAACTCGTATGCTTTCCAACCCATCCAGCAATTCCGCTATACAGTGGGCAAGAACGCGACCGACTCAGCCATGATCATCGATGCAATGGACATCCTGCACAACGGCCAAGTGGATGCGTTTTGCTTGGTCTCCAGTGATAGTGACTATACCCGCCTTGCCACGCGTATCCGCGAGAGCGGTAAGCTCGTCATCGGGATTGGCAAGAAGTCCACACCCCGAGCTTTTGTCTCGGCGTGCGATGTGTTTATCTACACCGAAAACTTGGAAGAACGGGAAGCACAAATGCGCAAAGCTGCTCAGAAGCAGCAAACATTAGAGAAGCTTTCTCCTGCCGAGTTGACATTAATCAATAATATCAACCAAGCCATCGATATGGTTGGTACAGATGATGACGGCTGGGCAAGCCTTTCGGAAGTGGGTACAGCTTTACGGCGTATTGACCCTGGCTTTGATCCGCGCTCCTATGGTGCCAAGCAGTTAGCCCAGCTTGTGCGTGCTAAAAAACCTTTCTTCGAATTAAAAAAGCCGAGCGGCAAGTCAGTTATTCTCATTCGCTCTAAAGAAGAAGTCTGACGACAGCGTTCAGCTTCATTTAATCGCGTTCGGCTTATGAAAGCCGTACTCATGCTTCCAGCTTAACGCTTGCACTTAGGCGGATATCACGCGATGAGCTCCCAACTTGGATTTCAAAATAACCTGGCTCAGCAATCCATTGGTGCAGGTCTTGATCATAAAAGCTAAAAGCGAGCTCGTCTAACCTTACCGTTAAGCGGACTTCTGCTCCAGGGTCCAAAAAGACACGTTTAAAGCCCTTCAGTTCACGCGGCGGGCGTGGTATGCGCGATTGCACATCGTGGAGATATACTTGCGCAACTTCACTTCCGCTGCGATTGCCATCATTTCGGATTGTGAAACTAATTTCTACCGTCTCGCCCTGGTGGAAGCTAGACGGGCATGAGAGCTCGCCATAAGTAAACTGCGTATAGGAAAGTCCGTGCCCAAAAGGAAATAGCGGCTCAATCTTGCGCGCGTCGTAGTAGCGATAACCAATAAAGATATCCTCGCCATAGAGGATTGAACGGTCTCCAGGGTAGTTTATAAAGGTGGGGTTATCTTCTATTCGGGCTGGCAGCGTGAGCGGCAGCTTCCCAGAGGGGTTGACCACTCCAGTAAGGATATCAGCTAAGGCGTGGCCGCCTTCCTGCCCAGGGAAGTATGCCCATAGAATTGCAGGCACTTGGTTCACCCAGGACATTTCCATCGGCGTTCCCGCATTGACGACCACAATGGTATTAGGGTTTGCTTGCGCCACTTCAACTACAAGCTCATCTTGATGTCCGGGCAAGCGCATCGTAGGTCGATCGAGCCCTTCGGTCTCATAAGCATCTGGGCTGCCTACAACAACGATGGCTAACTCTGCGGCAGCAGCGGCATTCACTGCACGCGCGTGGCCGTCAGCTGGTACATAAGGTGGTTTATGCCAAAGCTGCAGCATTGCGAACCCTGCTTCTGTCTGATAAGAATATTCGACTCTCAGCGGGTAGGTCTGCCCGGCTTTCAAGTCGTTGGATTCACCCACCATCACTGGGCCATAGTTGCCATAATCTGGAACGACATCGCCATTGTTGTTTTCCACGACTAAGTTCTCATCAATATACAGTCGGGAATACCCGTTACCCACTAACATAAATGGCGTCAGCCCACTAACAGCCGCGGTATACTGCCCTTCCCAAACCGCACTAAAAGCGTGCCCATCGATTTCTCCAGGGGCAGGGCTGGCACCTCCCCACCATTCATCCAAAGCCGGCACGTGCATAATCAGCGGTTCTCCTTGGAAATCTGGGTTGGGGTAAAGCTTTGCTTTCAGCCCTTGACTGCCATCAGGCTGAGAAAAGTAGCTTGCTTCGACTGGTTGTCCAGTCACGCGGTTATCATCGCCGGGTTCGTAGATGATCTCAGCTTGGTCAGCGAGAGCTTCTTGCAAGCCTTGCAGTGGCGTGATCCATTCCGAACCCAGAACACGCGAGCTGCCCCCTCCAGTTACGGTGAGCATCGCGTTTAGCCCGATCACGGCAATTTTACGCACAGAATCTTGGATTGGCAGGAGGTTGCCTTCGTTTTTGAGCAGCGTGATCGATTCAGAAGCAATCTCTCGGGCAAGCTGGCGGTGGGCTACTGTGCTGGCTAAATGAGGATTTGCGGGCACTTTACCGGGCATACAGCGTACGATCAAGCGTAGAACACGACGCACCGCATCTTCCAGCGTTTCCTCCGAAACCTGCCAATATTGCACAGCTTCCTTCAGCAATCCGCCACGATATTTGGCAGGTCCCGGCATCTCCAGATCGCAGCCAGCATTGAGCGCTGGGGCTGTAGAGTGCAAGGCAGACCAGTCTGAAACCGCGGTTCCTTCAAAGCCCCATTCTTGCTTGAGTAACTCCCGTAAGAGGTAGTGGCTCTCAGTGGCAAAGGTGCCATTCACTCGCGGATAGGCTGCCATTACCGTCCAGGGTTGAGCATGCCTCACGATCTTCTCGAACGGTGCGAGGTAAATTTCCCGCAAGGCACGCTCGCTGACCACAATGTTGATGCGCATACGCTCATATTCCTGATCGTTGCCCGCATAGTGCTTCAGTGATGCACCTACACCTTTGCCCTGCAGTCCAAGAACCCAATTTAGCCCGATCTCACCTGCTAGATAAGGATCTTCAGAATACGTTTCAAAATTGCGCCCGCCCAATGGTGCACGCAGGATGTTTACACAGGGTCCAAGCAAAACGTCGCAGCCCATGGCGCGGGTTTCTTCAGCCAGGGCGGCACCCAGTTCGTGCACCAGCTCGCGATCCCAAGTAGCAGCAATGCCTATGCCAGTTGGAAAAGCGGTGGTGACGCCATAAGGCCTCTTGGCGCTGGCACGGTCTGCACGTACTCCGTGGGGACCATCGGTCATAATCACATCTGGAATGCCTAGACGCGGAATAGCTTGCGTTGACCAAGTGTCCGCGCCGGAAAGCAGCTTTATTTTTTCGTCTAAGGTAAGCTGATTAAGCCAGCTTTCAATCTGGGTTTCTTGTTCTGCGGTGAGGTAGTGAATCATGCAGTCTCTCTTTCAAGTGGGTCTTAGGCATGATTATAACCGTTAGCGGGCTTAAAAATGATCGATTGGAATTTAATAACTAAAACTTGGGCGGGTAACCCGTGATATCACGTATTTCTTCGTAAAGCGGCTTGAGCTGGCTGTACATTTTCAGATAGACTCGTTGGTATAGTTCGCTATAGATTTGATGATTCGCAGGGTTAGGTTCAAAACTCTCGCCAGTGCGAGTCATCGTGGCAATCGCGGTTTCAAAGTCAGGATGCAAGCCAAGCCCTATCGCAGCATCGATGGCTGCCCCCAACCCGCTCGTTTCGGTCATGTGGGGCCGAGTTGCTGGCAAGCCGAAGATATCGGCGGTAAGCTGCACCACGGGGTTGCTCACCGCGCCGCCGCCTGTCACACGGATTTGTTCTATCGGGGTATGCGAACGCCGGCTGATGCGGTCCGATCCCTCACGCAAGCCGTAGGACAAACCTTCAAGCAAGGCGCGGTAAAGATGTGCCCGGGTATGCACGTCTCCAAAGCCGATAACGGCGCCTTTAGCTTCAGGGCCAGGAATTTTGAGCCCGGGCGCCCAATAAGGCAGCAGCATTAGCCCTTGTGAGCCAGCTGGCACTGAATTAATCATCTCATCCAGCAATTCTTCTGGCCTCTTGCCCAGCTCGGCAGCTAAGCGTTCTTCATCCATGCCAAACTCCTGCTTGAACCAGGTTACCATCCAATAGCCGCGGAAAATCTGCACTTCGAGAGAATAGCGCCCGGGAATAGCCGAAGGATAAGGCGGAATGAGTGGAATAACTTCGATGTATTTCTTATGGGTTGTGTTGATGGTTGCCGTTGTGCCAAAAGATAGGCAAGCGATGTTGGGTTCTAAACAGCCTGAGCCGATCACTTCGCAAGCTTTATCGCCAGCTGCGGCGATGAGGGGCAAGCCGGCAGGAATTCCGGTTGCTGCAGCTGCCTCTGGTGTGATTTCACCTAAAAACCCAGCTGGCGGAATGAGTTCGGGTAGCATCTCTTGCCGCACGGGCAAAGCTTGCCACTTCCAGTCGGAGGGGGAAGACCAGCTCAGGTGCTTGTAATCGAAGGGCATATAACCAACTTGGCAGCCGACCGAATCAACAAAGCGGCTGGTCAGCTGATAGGTAAGGTAACCAGAGAGAAACAGAAACTTGTGCGTAGCATTCCAAATTTCATTTTGATATGTGTTAATCCAATTGGCTTCAGCTTCTGCCTGCAAGTAGGCAGCTGTTTCTTTCATGCCTGCTAGTCCAAAGAGTAAGCCCCACAGACCCCCGATGGGTTTAAGCCCTGGCGTGCGACGTTGGTCTAGCCAGAGAATTGCTGGGCGTAATGGCTGCCCGTGAGCGTCGACGTTGATCACTGTGCCCCGTTGGGTGGTTAGAGCCACACCGGCGAGCTTCTCTTTCTCGATGCCTGGCATTTCCCAGAGGTTTTGGCAAGCCAGACACACCGAATCCCAAAAAACAAACGGGTCCAGCTCAGCCCAACCAGGCTGGGGAGAATGATAAGGCGGGTCGATCATCACCTGGCTTTTGGCTAGTAAGTTGCCTTGCAGGTCAAAAATCATCGCGCGTACGGATTGTGTGCCGTTATCGATTGCCAGCAGGTGTTCTTTTGTCATGCTGCCCTCCAGAGAAGTAAACCATTCTCAATCGCTAAAACATGCTTATTGAGGTTAATCATTGCCTATCATTACCTTGTTTGTCAAGCCCATTACATATATTGATGGGGTTTTTACTCGTAGATGTTTGCATCGCTTCGGCGGTTAAAACACGAAAGCACCATAAACGGTGCTGTTGATCAGAGAGCGGGGAGGGAGGGATTCGAACCCTCGGTTGGATTTTACTCCAACAACCACTTAGCAGGCGGCCCCAATCGTCCACTCTGGCACCTCCCCAGATTTTTGGTTGTTCCGAACGGAAGGAGTGGGATTCGAACCCACGATGGGTTTCCCCATACCTGTTTTCAAGACAGGCGCCTTAGTCCGCTCGGCCATCCCTCCAATCTGACAAATTTTAACATACATCACCTTTGAAGACAAGCAAACCCAATAGAGAGAGTTGAAAAACTAAACTTGATTTGCAAAGAGGCTTAGTTGTGGGAGTATATTCCTGTAATAAAGGATTATATATACCCTAACCCTGACCCTTCCCCAGCGGCATGGGGTGGCAACAGTTTATTTAGAACATGAAAAAATCTGCTGGGGAAGGGAAAATTTTTTGGGGCTGTCCCAAAAGAACGAAAAAAAACCTAGTATTGGAGGA
>DMCS01000067.1 GCA_003445715.1 Candidatus Mesolinea sp.
AACTTGTTTTTCAACACCCTCTACAAAAATTGCTTGACAAAAGTGCGGATTCTTATGATATACTAAACCTTCGCACCGACCGGCAAGCCGGAGTGTGCTATGGAAATTAGTATAAAAATAGGAAGCTATGATGAACGATACCGAATTACTTAAATCTGTTGAAGCCGAGAAGAACCCGGAGATCCCTAATCTCTTCCCTGGGGACTCGGTCAGCGTGCACTACAAAATCAAGGAAGGCGACCGCGAACGCATTCAGGAGTTTAAGGGCATTGTGCTCTATACGCGTGGTTCCGGAAATAACGCCACGTTTACAGTTCGCCGCATTGCCAGCAACGGTATCGGCGTGGAACGCACCTTCCTGGTTAACTCTCCGCGCATCGCCAAGGTGGTGGTAGAACGGCACAACAAAGTCCGCCGCGCCCGCTTGTATTACCTGCGCGAACGCACCGGCAAGAGTGCCCGCCTCAAGCAGCGCTTCTAAATTCACGCCCCGTATTGGGATGATACCCCAAGCCTTTTCTGACGAGCTCACAAGCTCACCTATCCAGAAAAGGCTTTTTCTTGCCATTGCTAACTGACGCTTATGCCTGATCAGCCGCTCATTGCCCTCATCGCCACCCGCCAAACGCATCCCAAACGTGCGCCGACCTACGAAATCCCACAAGCCTACCTCGACGCCATCCTCACCGCCGGTGGGTTGCCAATCCTGCTGCCGGCGAGCCTGCCCCTCGCAGCGCTGCCTAGGCTCGTGGCAAACTTTGACGGTTTTGTGCTCAGCGGCGGCGGAGATGTGGACCTTATGCACTATGGCGGCAGAGCCAACGCAAACGTGCATGCCATCGACGCTGAGCGCGATGCTTTTGAACTTTCGCTCATTCCGCTTGTGCTCGCGGCGGATAAACCTTTGCTCGCGATTTGCCGCGGCGTACAGGTCCTCAACGTAGCATTGGGCGGCAGCTTGTACGAAGACATCGCCAGCGCCTTGCCCGCAGCCCTGCGGCACGACTGGTACCCCAACTACCAGCGTGATTATTTAGCCCACACAGTAGAGGTCGAGCCAGGCAGCCGCTTAGCCGAAATCCTGGGCACGCGCAAGCTGCGCACCAACAGCCTGCATCACCAAGCCATCCGGCAACCTGCACCCGCCCTGGAGGTGGTAGCTTACGCAGAAGATGGCGTGATCGAGGCGGTGGAGCTGCCCGGGAAGCGCTTTGCCATCGGCGTGCAATGGCACCCGGAGTGCCTGCCCGATGAGCCGGCTATGCAGAGACTGTTTTCAGAATTTGTCAAAGCTGCCCACGAATAATAGATTTTCTAAGCATATCGTGTGTATAATAGTTAAGGTAATTTAGCAAGCTCTCTTCAAATTCAGTCAGTGTGTAAATCATGATCAATGCTTATATTGGCATAACTGACGAAAGATGGTTTTCTACCCTGCGGGCTCAACCCGACCTCGATGAAGTTAACTTTTGGCTGCCTACCGGCCGGAGTTTTAAAGCCCTTCAGCCAGGCGAGCTATTTCTGTTCAAATTGCATTCACCCAAAAACTACATTGTAGGAGGGGGAATATTCTGCCATTACAGTAGGATCCCTGTGTCGATGGCGTGGGAAGCTTTCGGGGTTAAAAATGGGGCTGAGAGTCTCGAGGAATTAAAGCTAAAAATTGCTCGTTATCGTCAAGGTGAGAATGCGCATCAAGATGATTTTTACATAGGCTGTATCATCCTGGAACAACCCTTCTTCTTACCAGAAGAAAAATGGATTCCTGCTCCTCCAGACTGGAGGGGTAGCATTCAATCTGGCAAACGTTATGATCTTTCGGTAGAACCTGGCTCAACAATCCTCAGGCAATTACAGCGGACGAATATTTCCCCACAACTCATCCGCGAAGGACGTGCCAGATATGGCGAACCTACTACAGTACTACCTAGATTAGGGCAAGGCGCATTTAGAGTGTTGGTCACAGATGCTTATGAACGCCATTGTGCAATCTCTGGCGAGAAGATTCTCCCCGTATTAGATGCTGCGCATATTAAAAGTTATAAAGAAGGCGGAGAGCATCTTATAACGAACGGCGTCTTGTTGCGTCAAGATATTCACACGCTCTTTGATAAAGGATATCTCACTATCACCCCAGAGTACCGTGTCGAGGTTAGCCGCAGGCTCAAGGATGAGTTTGATAACGGCAAGGACTATTTTCGTTTTCACGGTCAACCAATTAGTTTGCCCCCTAAACCGGATGACCGACCCGATCGGGACTTCCTTGCCTGGCATAACCAATATACCTATAGGGGGTGATCCCTCCGCAAAGTCGTTATAGCTCATCAAGATTGGCGCAAGCCCATGTTAAAATAACCTGCATGCAAACCGCATCCTCTTCTCACCAGCCCATTGGCGTCTACGACTCCGGCGTCGGGGGGCTCTCGGTGCTGCGTGCCATCCGCGCCACGCTGCCGCACGAAGACCTACTCTACCTGGGCGACCAAGCCAACGTACCCTACGGCGAGCGCTCGCTTGAGGAGCTGCGAGAACTAGTTCGCGGCGTTACGCGCTTTATGCTCGCGCAGGGCGCCAAGCTGATCGTCATCGCCTGTAATACCGCCTCGGCTGCAGCGCTGAAAGCATTGCGCCAGGAGTATCCCCATGTACCTTTTGTGGGCATGGAACCAGCGGTCAAACCCGCTGCCGAGCAGACCCATAGCGGCAAGGTCGGCGTTTTGGCTACGCCTTCCACCTTCCAAGGGGAGTTGTATGCCTCTGTGGTGGAGCGCTTTGCCAGTAGTGTGGAAATTTACCAGGAGACCTGCCCCGGCTTGGTCAGTCAGATCGAGAAAGGCCGGCTGGAAACGCCCAAAACCCGCCAGATCCTGGAGGCAGCTTTGCTGCCGCTCATGGCGCGCGGCGTGGATACCCTCGTGATGGGCTGCACGCATTTTCCTTTCGTTATCCCGCTCATTGAGCAGATTACGGAGGGCAAAGCCCGCGTGATCGACCCGGCGCCGGCGGTGGCACGCCAAACACAACGGGTGCTCGATGAGCGCGGCTTGCTCAACCCACAGCCAGCTGCTGGAACAACGCGTTACCATACCACCAGCGACCCAGCAAAGTTTGCCCGCGTTTTGCCCCGCTTGATCGACGTGCAGGCGCCCGTCCAAGCCTTGCGTTGGCAAGGCAAAGACCTAACCCCCATTAATTAGTGCCTTAGAGATAAAACAGACGCAGCAGCGCCATAGAGATGGCAGCCTGCCAGCTCAGCTCGCGAATTTGACCATCGGCAACGGCATCCTCCATCTGCTGGCGGGTCTGCAGGTGCACGGAAGGAGCAGGCTCACTGCCGGCTGGTTTGGCTTGGCGCGCGAGGAAGTAATAACGCCGTCCAAAGCCGCGGTCCACATCGTTGATGAAGTCACCAAGGAAAACCCAATCGGGCGAGGTGTAGCCAGCTTCTTGCAGCAGGATGCGCTGGGCAGCCCGCAAGGGCTCCTCGGCGGGCTCCAGAGCTCCGCCAGGCGGGGCAAAGATGGACCCTCTGACGGCATAGCCACTGCGCTCTAACATGACAAAACGCCCGCGCTCATCCACCGCCACCACCATGACGGCTTCGGGGGCATCCAGCCAGGTCCAGTCGGTAATTTCACTGCCATCCGGCAGGATGACATGCCGCTCTTCGACGGTCAACTGAGGCTTACGCTCCAGCAATATTTTTCGAGATACAGTTCGCCACGGGTTAATAATAGTTTCTACTCCTGAATTATACCTGCATAAAATTATGACACACTAACCTTACTTGTATCATAGAAATAAACGATTTCCATAGGCAGGCCATACGAATCAATTTCAGGTACTTCTGGGATGGAAAGGAGTTTATCAAATCCTTTTTTTGCAGTAATTGATGCTACAAGAGCATCAAGGACATCATCGAGGGCCAAGTCTCGGCGGAGCCAATTTTTTGAGGCATATTTGATAACTTCTTCCGTTTGTGGATAGATAGTTTTGAGAAGCTCTAAACGTTCAGAGCGTCCTTCTTCTTTCTTCTTTGAATGCAGCATAGGATGACTACCTGCCAGAGCCCAAAAACACACTTCCGGATGGGTTTCCCTAATATGCGATCTGGATAAGGCATCATTTATGAGTAGGTTGTTCACTTCGCGTATTTTTGGTAGGATACTCCAAGTCTGCAAAGAGAGTTTCCGTCCAGTCATTCGCGTATTGATCTGGCAGGCTTGTTCGTAGCTGCTAGCAGCCAGGGCTTCCCTGCAAGGCGCAGGGAAAACGCTTGAAGCCCGCTTTGGACCAAGCATTTCCCTGGCTTTTTTATCACAGTGACGCTCGTCACAGCCACTATCTCGCAAACCGATCGGTATGTCAATTAGTATTAATGAAGCCCGCTTGCATTCATTCCAAAGGCTTGCAATATCTGGAAATATGTCGACTTTCCAATTATCGTCATCAGTAAGTTCAACTATTATCCAGCCATTCTTACAACCATCTACGCCAACGAACATCTTTATTCCTCAATTAATGTGAAAGGTGTGAAATACGACCTTATTTTACGATATCCATAAGGATGCTTGTTATCTCGTCAACATGGTGGTACCAGTTTTCAATAGGAATACCGACATAATGCTTAGGATAATTTGGCGGGATTGTAAGATAAGACGACAGATCCATGCTTTTTCGTTAATTGATAATTAATAATTGGAGAACTTAGCCCGGCAAAGTACAGACATAGCTAAGAAATTTGCCTCTGAGCTCTTAATTCTTTACAGCTGCTCAATCTTTAGCTCCCAACCATAGCGATATATCTTTATTCCGCTCAGTTTCTTGAAATCTTCTTCAAAGGCTGGCATGACACCTTTACAGACGAGGATCCCACGAGATTTTCGGTGGGTTTCCTTATCAACCCAACTCATATATCCCCTCAACTGATTAATAGCTTTCCTACCGATCTTATCGATTTTTAATTCAACAATCACAGGGGTTCCATCAGGGTCTTCAAAGAGCAAATCAATCCTTCCTTTGTCTGTGTCAAGTTGTCTGGCTATTAATTTTAAATTTCCACCGATTAATCGGGGATGCTTCTCAATGAAATTTTCTAAGTCTTTTTCAATAATCTCAGTAACCTCATCAGTAGACAAAATAATATCTAAATATTTGATGTCGCTCTCAGAAGACTTAATTGCATTCAGAAGAATTTCGACATCCTTTTCGGTCAATTCCCTCCACGCTCTCGTTGCAGAGACTATGGACCGGTCTTCAGTCCTTCCTTCCGGAAATTTGATACTAAGAGAAAGCTTTTCTGCCAAGGACCTATCAAAAAGTAAGGGTTTATCTAAGACTCTAGATGTAATTGGGTCCCCGAATAACACCACATCTTCTTTGTATTTTTCTTTTTCGGGGTCAAGAAAATCTACAATATGCGGATTTTTGTACTTTGCTACAATATTTCGATCTTTAACAGCTTCAGCGGTATCGAGTACGCGATCTACGACATAATAAGCAGTTATATACTTTTTATTTCGGATCGTAGTGTGAAAAAAGACGTAATCACCTTTATTTAGATCGTTTTTAAGTTTTTTTGCCCTCCTGCTAGCATCACCATAAGTGAATTCAGAAAACAGGGGATCTTGATGTTTGACTAGGTGGACGTATGGAATAAGTAGGTTCATTTTATTTCCTTTCAGTTTAGCTTGGTCTTGCGTTGTCTCCTAAGTGCTAAGCCTGCCCATTGGGTTCTACGCAAGGAGTTTGACCTTTATGTCTTAATGTAACTGAGTCATTAATATAACACTCAATGATCATAAATGCTCAGAATAAAGGAGTCCAGCTGTCAAGTTTCTCGCTCGGTATCCAAGAGGTAGGCTGCGCACTCAGGAGACCGGCGAGAACAAGGAAAATAAATAGCAAACCAATACTGGCGACTTTATCCACTGAATAGGTCATTTCTAAATTGCCAGTATTAGGACATTTCTATTTAGCCATGACACAGGTGAAAATGGTATTCTTTTACCCAAACGCCAGCTTAAAGCGCTTGGCTGGGTCGTCAAACTTGACCTCGTCGGCATTAAAGTATTCCGGGTCAAAGCTTCCGCCAACCCAATCCAACATATCCTCATGGAGCTCGTTTGCCGGGTCCCCGATGGCCTCCAAAAATTCTGCGTATCCGCCGATCCCGCCGCAATCTTCCGGCGGGCAGGCGCGTTTCCCGCCTATACAGCGCGGGTAAGCGACCCCAGTTTCTCGCGGCAGAATCTTTTCTAATTTGATGCTATGTTCCCAGCCATCGCCAAAATCATAGACGTAATCGGCTTTTGAGTTGTCTAAGGAAAAATAGTGAGCAATCTTTTGGTTCCAATCTGCTAAGACTTTCCAGCCAAAATCGGCATACTCATCTGACGGAATACCAATTTTGACCTTCCTCCCAGTTTTGGGCGATAAGAGCGTAAATTCGTGCAGATGATAATCATCCCAACCCATGGCATCTTGGATAGC
>DMCS01000052.1:0-14438 GCA_003445715.1 Candidatus Mesolinea sp.
CAATGTTTTTCAACACCCTCTATGTGCACGGGATAAGCCTATTATGAAAATGGAGCGGAAAGAACAGCTTTGTGGCTACTCGACTTCCTCTTTGGGCTTTCCCTGAGAAGCTTCGTCCTCCTTCTCAGCTAATTTCTCACGCTTGTAATCTACAAAGCGGTAACCCACACCGCGTTCGGTCAGGATGTATTTCGGGTGCGAGGGGTCTTTTTCAATTTTCTTGCGAAGGTAATTTATATACAGGCGCACATAATGCGGTTCATTTTCATATTCGTAGCCCCACACTTTATTCAAAATCTGGTCATGCGTCAGCACCCAGCCAGCGTTTTTAACCAAGTGATAGAGCAAGCGGTATTCCGTCGGGCGCAGCTGCACCAGCTTGCCATCCACCCAGACTTCGTGCCGGTCAAAGTCGATCTGCAGGCGGCCATCCACATTAATTTTTCCCGTATCGGTTTCATCAGCATAGCTGCCGCGGCGTAAGACTGCCCTGATGCGGCTGGTGAGGATCTTTGGGCTGAAGGGCTTGGTAATGTAGTCATCTGCACCCAGTTCCAGCCCGCGCACAATATCACTTTCTTCCCCTTTGGCTGTCAGCATAATCACAGGTGTGTTGCCGACTTCTCGGATCATCTTGAGCACCTGAAAACCATCCATATCTGGCATCATCACATCCAAGAGCACAAGGTCTGGCAGTGTCACGCGCAGCTTCTCCATCGCCTCCGCGCCGTTATTAGCCTCCACGACCTCAAAGCCATCTTGCTCCAAGTTCAGGCGGATTAACTTAACTAAACCCTTTTCATCATCTACGACCAGAATGCGATTTTTCTTTGTTGAAGGATCCATGTTCTTATCCCTTTCAATTAATGAATATCAACGATAATTACGCTGATGTTATCAGCTCCACCGGCAGCATTAGCTGCGTGCACTAACTTCCAAGCCGTATCCACAGGCAGGGGATCAGCTCGCAAGCTCTCCGCGAGTGCTTCTTCGGGGAGAGTTCCCCACAAACCATCAGAGCACAGCAGCAATTTAGCTGGAGCTTCTAGTGCTCTCCCGCCAAAATCGGCGCTGAAGCCTTCCCCTTGGCCCAGCGCACGGAAAAGGCTGTTGCGCAACGGAGTCACTTGTGCCTCTGCGGCATTGATCTGCCCAAGGTCTACCAAACGGCGTGCCACAGAATGGTCTTTGGTCAAAGCCTGTAAGCCTCCATCCTGGGTATAAAGGTAAATGCGCGTATCGCCCACATGAGCAAAATAGAGCTGCCGCTCAAGCACAAGCGCTACGCTCAATGTGCTGCCACCGCCAGGGACGCGTTCGAGCACAGCCATTTGGGCAGCTTGCATAGCTTGATTGAGCAAAGCTTCGATGTCCTTGCCCGAGGGTGATGGCTGCTCCAAGATGAGTGGATCAAAAAACCTTTGCAGTAAAACTTGCGAGGTAACCTGAATGGCTAAACTGCTTGCGCGCTCGCCATCCACATGCCCGCCCATACCATCAGCAATCATATAGAGCCCCAACGCACGTTGCTGAGCTTGTAAGCACACTTGTGTGCTCAGGCTAAGGAGGGCATCTTCATTATGCGGTCGCACTTTGCCTATGGAAGAAGCAGACTGGGATTGGAGCAGTGTGGATGGATTCAAAGATAAATCCTCTTCACTCGTTTTTGCCCGATTATGATCTCTTTTATGGTTACTTCGTTGACGTTTCACTCAATAATCTCCGGCTAAGAATAGCTATTTCGGGGTGGGGGTTGCCAATTCGATGAGATCCAAAAAGTCTTGGGCAGACCAGCCTGTACGTGTCTGGTCATAAGGCGCACGCAGTTGCCACCAAGTGTAACCATCCGCATCCACGGGTCCACCGATAACGATGAAGACTTCATCATCCATCGCCACAAAGTAAACTTCGGCATCGGTACCCGGCTCAGCGCGCATGCGCAAGCCAGCCCCTTGCGTGCGCCCAACCTTAACATAAGCCCCAACTCCTATCGTGCCAGGTGGCAGGACGGCTCCGAGCGTAGGCGTGACTGTAGGAATGGCACTGGTTGGCAGAGGGGTGGGCGTATGTGTGGGCGCTGGGATGAGCGTGAGTCCAGCAGTAGGAACTTCCTGAGGTCCTTTTGGTGCTAGATTGGTCAGTTGCAAAATGAGATAGACCAAGCCTAAGAGCGCAGCCGCAAATAAGATTGCTGCCACGATACTGAGCGGATGTATGCGATTTTTTGCTGGTTTATTCTCCAAATCCGTCTCACTTTGTGCGCAATGCGCTATCTGATCTTAGAATTCTTAAGAGCTATGCTTTCCCTTTTTCGGTTTGCTTCAAAAAATCGTCCATCACACGGAAAAACTCACCAGGCCGATCAAAATGCGGCATACCGCGCGACCGGCGGATGCGTTTTGCTTTCCAATTGCTGTGCGTGTGCACCGTATAGGGCAGCATATCAAAATGCAAACCTGGTTCATTGTCGTATATGACTAAAACAGGCACAGAAAGATTCTCATAAACCTTTTCGCGCACGTTCTGCGTATAGAGCTTGCCGCAGAGGTACACTAGCGGGGCAAAATGCGCTCCAGTTTGATGCGCAGATGCCCAAGCTATGCTGACCAACTCATCCGGTACGCTGTACTCAAAACGGCGGCGGTAGTATCGGTGCAGCCGCGGCCGATTGACGAGCAAGTCAAAGAGCGGCAAGCTCCACAATGGCACCGCCACAAGGGTATAAAGCACATCTTGCAATGCTTGCAAGTTGGGTTTATCCCAAAGTGTGGATTGTGGCATCTGGAAGCCCGTCGGGTTAATCATGGTGAGCGAATGGAATAAATCTGGCTCGGCTAAGGCGGCAAGAGCGGCGAATTCGCTGGTGAGTCCCATCACTACGACGTCAGTAGGTTCTCCAATTTTCTCGCGGATAAAATCGGCAATAGCTGCCTGATACATGCTCGGGCGGTAGGGGCGGTCGCCCTGCTGTGAGCCGCCAAAGCCAGGCAGGTCCAGCGCATACACCGGTCGATGGGAGATGAATGCTTGGAAGATAGGTGCAACGTCATGCAAACCAGCAGCTAAGTGAACACCGTGCACAACCAAGATGGGTCGATCACTGCCCATGGTATCAGCGACATAGTGAATCCTCCCCGCTATGGGAGATTCGTAAAAGCCTTCCTCGCCCTTGAGCACGCCTTTCACTTTGGCATGATGGTCGATATAACGCCGGCTATAGAAAATCCAAGCTGCAGCAGCTGCAGTGGTAAAACCAACTAACCCAGTCAAACCGCGAGGGAGCAATCCCCGGCGTTTTTTCTCTTCGTTGGTCATAGAAGCCTCCTTTTTGAAGGATAAAGCTCTTCTCCTGTATTATATATGACTTTGTTCTCTAACCCCAAATTTAAGCTTGCCAGCTATTAATTAAAATCGCTGCCTCAACACGTGATTTTTTGTATAAGCATTTAAAAAACGTTGCAGTTTGAGTTCACCCGTGAAAGGTATAAATTTATATTAATTAAAAGTGAAAAAATTCCCAAAAGGTACAAGGTTATACAAATTTATTTACCTTGTTGAGGTAGACACAAATTTTCTTTATAATAAGTATAAGCAATTCGATAATTATTATTAACGAAAACAAACTAATACGAAAGAAAGATTTATATACATTTGGCACCCAAGCTTTTTTCATGGGGATTATCAAGGATCAATTACTGACCTAACGATATCCATAAAACCAATATATTAAACAAGGAAAGGAAAATATGGAGAAAATTTTTGAAAACAAGGTAGCTTTAGTAACCGGTGCTGGTTCGGGAATCGGCCGCCAATCTGCAATCAAATTTGCAGAGAATGGTGCAAAAGTCTTAGTAGCAGATATCATGGAAAGCGGTGGTAATGAAACCGTCGAGATGATTAAAAAAGCAGGTGGCGAAGCCATATTCTTTAAGGCAGATGTGTCAAAATCAGCTGATGTTCAGGCAATGATCGACACAGTAATCAAAGAATTTGGACGTTTGGATTTTGCGCACAACAATGCAGGCATTGAGGGTCTCTCGGGAGTCAACTTTTATGATTATACAGAAGAGGCTTTTGACCGCGTAATCGCGATTAACCTGAAAGGCGTCTTCCTGTGCATGAAATATGAACTTCCCATCATGATTAAGCAAGGCAAAGGTGCCATTGTCAATACTTCTTCAATCGCAGGGTTGGTAGGTTTCTCTGGAATGCCAGGTTACTCTGCATCTAAGTTCGGTGTGGTGGGATTGACTAAGGCTGCAGCAGTACAACATTCCAAAGAGGGTGTGCGCATTAATGCGGTTTGCCCAGGCGTGATACGCACGCCTATGGTTGATCGCCTGACAGGCAGAGAGGCTGCCGCTGAAGCTGCTTTTGCTGCCGGCCATCCCATTGGTCGATTAGGCGAGCCTGAAGAGATTGCTGACGCTGTTGTTTATCTCTGCTCTGACGCTGCTTCCTTCATTACCGGCGTTGCCTTACCCGTCGATGGGGGTTGGACGGCTCAGTAAGCCTTTAAGGATTATTACATAACCATAAGGGATGGGCGCTCTACAAACTTTTGGATTGAGATTTCTCATGAGAGCGCCCATCCCGAGCAAAATTATTCATAAATCATCTTCTTTTATTACTCTTATACTTCAAATTAATCCGTCTGCCGCTGCAGCCCTTGCCTTTCTGGTAAAATCAGCGGCATGAAAGTTAGGTCCAAGCCCAAGCAAAGCGATCCAATCCGTTGGATTATCGGCGGGTTTGGTATTTTATTTATCCTCATTAGCCTGTATATCCTATTTTCAGATCTCAGCATCTACCGCCAAGCAAACCGCGTTTATCCAGCTGGTGTGAGCATCGCTTCTATCCCCGTTGGCGGGCTCACTCGTGCAGAAGCCGAAACACGCTTGGAGCAAGTTTTTTCCATCCCCATCGAGCTTCGCTACGGCGAGGCACGCATGCAATTTACGCCAGATGAACTTGGCTGGCGCTTGGATACTGCTGCCACGCTGGATAGTCTCGAAGCCGCCCTACCAAACACCGGTTGGTGGCAGCACCTCTGGGGGCAAAGCATGACTGCAGTGAATACGGACTTCCCCATGCAGGTTTCTTTCAACACCGAAGCGTGCCGGGCATTCCTTGCCGAAAATATCATCCCGCGCTACGACAAGCCGGCTACTGCTGCCCTGCCCATCCTCTACACCACCAATTACACGCCTGGCCAAAAAGGCTTGGAGCTCAACATGGGGGCGGCGTTGCCAGCCATCCAAGACGCTTTACGCTCCCCCTCAGCCCGTATCGTGAACTTACCCGTCAACGAAACACCCGCTTTACCGCTTGACCCAGCCAACTTAGAAGTCTTCCTCAAGCAGACTATCCTGCTTTCGGGATTTAACGGCCTCGTAGAGCTTTACACGCAGCTCTTGCCACAGGGCGACGCGTTGCACTTTGCGGTACGTGCCAATGAGCCGGTCACTCCCGATGTGGCTTACTCCGCTGCCAGCACGATTAAAATCCCAATTATGGTCTCAGTCTTCAATCACCTGGGCGAGCCGACTCCCGATCTGGCTTTAGGCTGGATGCGCGCGATGATCACGCAATCTGACAACCCACCAGCTGACGCGCTGATGAGAACATATTTGGATGAAAACCTCGGTCCACTCATCGTAACCGAAGACATGCGCGCTTTAGGGTATCAAAATACATTCCTGGCCGGCTACTTTTACGCCGGTGCGCCGCTCTTGCAGCGCATCCAAACGCCAGCCAACAGCCGTACAGATGTATATCTTGATCCAGATTTTTACAATCAGACGGTACCATCTGAAATTGGTGACTTGCTTGCGCGCATATACCGTTGCGCTGCCGCCTCAGATGCACAACAAAATGACCTTTTCCCGGGCTCGGTGACACCCAGCGAGTGCCAGATGATGTTGGACTTGCTGGCAGAAAACAAAATCGGCGCACTTATCGAAGCAGGTCTCCCGCCAGAAGGCGACGCTGCTCACAAGCACGGCTGGACTTCGGACTTGGATGGCTTGCTGCACACAATGAGCGATGCCGGCATCGTTGCTACCCCTGGTGGTGACTATATACTCATCATTTTTATCAACTCTCCCCAGCAGCTGTTTTTCGATGAAGGTAATTGGCTTTTTGCAAGGCTTTCCCAAGTCATTTATAATGCTTTTAATCTGGAAAACCAGGCTGCCTGGTTAGGCAGTTGATGCCCAACGCTGGCTGTGGCAGCCAGAAAAGACGATAACCATGAAGGTTATTCTCACCCACGAACGCGCAGACTTGGATGCACTCGCATCACTTTTGGGTGCCCACCTGCTCTATCCGGATGCCTATGCCGTGCTTCCTCGTGAGGTCAACCGTAATGGTGCAGCCTACCTGCACAAATATGGCGGCGAATTAGGGCTAACCAAACTCAGCCAGCTCCCGCAGGAATCGATCACTGAGATTCTTCTGGTTGATACCCAATCCATGGTCACGCTTAAGGGCATCACCCCGCAGACGCGCGTGCGGGTCATTGATCATCACCCCCTGCGGGATAACCTCCCTAATGATTGGGAAGTCGACTTGCAAAGCACAGGTGCTTGCACCACATTGCTGGTGGAGAAGATCAAAGCTGAAAATATTACTTTCAACATTGCCCAAGCTAATCTGCTCCTTTTAGGAATTTACGAAGATACCGGCTCCCTTAGCTATGCCACCACTACCACGCGGGATCTCTTAGCCGCTGTTTACCTGCTTGAACGTGGCGCTGATTTAAATCTCATATCTCCCTATCTCAATCCGCCGCTCTCGAACGCCCAAATGACCCTTTTTGACCGCTTGACGCGCGACATCACCGCGCACAAAATAGATGGCTTAACCATCCTCCTGGCTAAAGCCGATGCTTTAGACCTTCATGATGAAATTTCTACCGTTGCGCACAAGTTACGCGACTTCCTCAATCCCGACGGACTAATCATCTTAGTGCGTACGCGCCAAGGCATCCGCATGGTGGCACGCTCAACTACGGATGAAATCGACATGGCACAGTTGGCACGTTACTTCGGCGGCGGCGGACATCGCCGTGCGGCTTCCGCCCTCATCCACCTCGAAGGCAACGCCAAATCTGAAGATGCAGAATTCAAATGGAATCATATTATTCAGCAAGTGGTCGATTACCTCCCAGAAATCGTTCACCCCGCGGTACGCGTGCATCAAATTATGTCTAAAAAACCGATGACCCTGACGCCCGATACACCTGTGGAAACAGTCGCGGACTTAATGCGCCGCTATGGCTTCGAAGGTTACCCCGTGATCGAAAATGGCAAAGTTGTGGGTCTGCTCACGCGGCGTAATGTGGACCGCGCACTCAGTCATAAGCTCAAAGCCACCGCGGGTATGCTCATGGATACCGGTTCGGTGAGCGTAACCCCGCAGGATACTCTCGACCATTTGCAAGAAGTGATGGCTTCCAGCGGTTGGGGACAAGTGCCCGTCATTGACCCGGAAAGTAACGAGATTATCGGAATCGTTACCCGCACAGACTTAATCAGCACGCATAGCGGTCAAAACAACCTCCCCAGTCCTGAAGAAATCATCCAACTGCTTCAGAATGCTATCCCCTACCCACGCCAAGTCTTGCTGCAGGTGATTGGTCAGGAAGCGACACGCCTTAACATGCCAGTTTACATTGTGGGCGGCTTTGTGCGTGATTTGCTGCTCAGACAGCCTAGCCAAGATTTTGATATCGTCGTGGAAGGAGATGCCATCGCCTTTGTAAATGCCCTGGTGCAGCTTTATGGCGGGCGCGCTGTGGTGCACAGGCGTTTCGGCACTGCCAAGTGGATCATCGGCGAGGCGCGCGAAGCCTTAGCCCAGGCGCTGAAACCCGACCAGCCTTTGGACCCTCAGGCACTTCCGGAGAGCTTGGACCTCGTCACAGCGCGAACAGAGTTTTATGAGAAGCCAGCAGCCCTTCCCACCGTGGAAAGCAGCAACATTAAAATGGACCTGCACCGGCGCGATTTTTCGATCAATACGTTAGCCTTGCGCTTGGATGAGCCCTTCTTTGGCAAGTTGTATGATTTCTGGGGAGGGTACCATGACCTGCAAAACGGCATCATTCGCGTTCTCCATGCGCTTTCTTTTGTGGATGATGCTACGCGCATTTTGCGCGCCTTACGCTTTGCCGCTCGCTTTGAGTTCCGCATCGAGCCGCGCACCCTCAGCCTGATGCAAGCCAGCCTTCCGATGCTGAATGAAATCTCTGGCTCACGCTTACGGCACGAGATTGACTTAATTTTGCTCGAGCCAAAAGTAGTCGATATCTTCGTCGCAATGGTGCGCGCCAACGTGATGCAAGCCATTCACCCTAAGCTGCCCTGGAGCGCTGAAGTCAAGGACCGCTTAGGGTATCTCAACGCACCTGCGGCGCAGGCGGAATGGGAAACAAAAAGCAACGAGAAGCAGCTAAACATCCGCCAAGTTTTTGGGTATATCTACTGGTTGGAAGACCTCCCCGCGCAAGACTTGAAGCACGTTGCGGCTCGCTTGCGTTTACCCGCCAAGGTGGTGCAAAATATCCGTCAGGCAGCGCAATTGCGCGCTCAGCTACCTGAGTTGGGTAAGCAAAAACCCAGTGTCATCACCGCTGCTTTAGAAACCATAGAACCGCTAGTTATCACTGCGGTCTATCAGAGCACTCCAGACCCAAGCTTACGCGAACCTATGCGCGCCATGATGCGGCGCTATCGGCACATGAAACCCACGTTGAACGGCAATGATTTGCGCGCAATGGGCTTGCCCCCTTCCGCGCGTTATCGTGAAATCTTGGATGCATTACGCAAGGCTTGGTTGGATGATGAAATTAGGACGCCAGAGGAAGAACAGGCATTCCTCCAGCGCCTGATTGAGAACGATAATGGTAGAAACAGTTAATCAAGCGACTTTTTATCTACCGAGCGGTGAGGGGATTTTAGTGCGTCCGGCACATGAAAGCGATTTGCCCGCGATGGAATGGGAGGGGCAATATTCCCATTTTCGTCAGCTCTATGCAGACCACTTTGCTGCTAGCCGTTTAGGAACCACGCTTATTTATATCGCTGAAACCTTAGAAGGCAAAATGGTTGGGCAGGTCTTCCTGCAGCTCTATGCACGCAATTCCGAAATAGCAGATGGCTTGCATCGCGCTTATCTATTTTCATTCCGAATCAAACCGGAATATCGCAGCCAAGGGATTGGCAGCTTTATACTTCGATTTGTGGAAGACCAGCTTTTACAGCGCGGCTTTGATAACATCCGTCTCAATGTAGCCCGTGAAAATGTGCGTGCTCGGCAGCTATATGAACGGCATGGTTACCATATTATCGGCGTTGATCCCGGCGTTTGGCGCTATCAAGACCACTTGGGCGAATGGCACACCGTGTATGAGCCAGCTTGGAAAATGCTCAAGAAGCTGCGTTGAACCTAAAGGCGTTTACTGCTCATCTTCTGGTTCGTCCGCCTTTAGGATTTCTTCTCCAGGTTCGGGTTCTTCAAGGTGCAGCTGCTCAGCTTCCAGCTGAGGTGCCTCCTCGGGCACGGGAGGTTCAGCCTGCGCCGTGGCTTGGTTCTCGGCAATCCAACCATTCAATGTTTGCACCACTTCTTGGTAGTCATCATCTGGCAAAAAGTTCGTGATTGCCAAAATATCTTTTCCTTGCTTAGCGGAAATCAACATTCCGTACTTCTTCTCTGTGGCGCTGAGCAAGTCGCTCTTATCCAAGCGCAGCTCAGGATAACGCGGCTGATTTTGGATTAAGTGGTCATCATATAGCTCCAAGCTATAGTTCTCCCAAAGCTCCTTGCGCCGCTTATAAGCACGATTGCCAGAATAGACGAACAGAATCGCGATTAACGGGATCATCCAGAGGAGTGAGCGCATCGTCTCCTGCCCCCAGTTGAGCGCGACGGAAATAGCGACTAAAACTAAAAAGGTGATGCCATACACCCTCAGGATGGTGTTTCTTTGCTGGGGTAATTTTGCTGGGTCAAGTCGGTATGTTTTCATGGTTATGAGACCTCCATCTTGGTTATCCCTATTATACTCTTTAGGTTTGCGCCTCATAATGCCACAGCACCAGATTCCCAGCATTCTTTGGCCCCGAGTTTGCGGATCCTACGGTACAATGGCTCAAACACAAACTCATCGAGGATCTCTCACTCTCCTTTGTCTAAAATATGGACATTTGAAACAGTAACGCACCAGATTAATTTTTTACCTACGATCAAGCTACGCCCTTGGGATGCCGGCAAGAATAAAGATGTAATTGACATCTAAGGGCATTGTGGTTATTCTATTAAACACAATAATTAATGAAAAATCCTGGAAGACAAACATGCCAGCAGCTGACCAGAAAACCAGTAATCAAGAACGATATAAACATAATAGCAACCAACGTGATCAAGTTACCAATTTTCTTCATGAAGAGCACATTCTGGTTGGTGTGGAAGCAGCCAGTTGGCAAGAGGTGCTGACTTTGCTCGCCAATCAGCTTTACAAGAGCGGCTATGTGCGCGAGAGCTATCTGCAAGCCGTTCAAGACCGGGAGCATCAATTCCCTACCGGCTTGCGCACTGCCGAAGTGGCAGTAGCTCTGCCACATACCGAAAAGGAGCATGTCCTCAAGCCGGCTGTCGCCATAGCTATCCTCAAACATCCCGTTATCTTTGGAGAAATGGGCACAGAGGATCAAACGGTGCCTGTAGAAATCGTTTTCATGCTTTCCATACGCGATCCCGATGAGCAAGTAATTTGGTTGAGCCGGCTGGTGAGCACCTTTCAACTAAAGGGGTTTCTTTCGCTGCTCAAAAGCTCACCAGACGCTGCTGCGGGTTACCAACATTTGTTAGATGCGTTAGAATTTATACGGTTAGCGGAAGAAGAAGATTAGATCCGTTCAAACTTTAGATGGACGAGGAGAAGAATATTATGGCTCATAAGGTCATTTTAGTTTCGTGCGTTTCTGGCACAGCCACAGCAGAAACTACTGCCGCGAAGATTCGTAAAATTGCAGCTGAACGCAAGTGGGATGTGAGCGTTAAAGTGGCTGAATTTCGTAAGCTCAAAGAAGCGGTGCCTGGCTGCGATGTACTTGTACAAATTGCCCCCAGTGACCCAACAGATTATGGCATTCCTAAGATCAGTGGTGTGCCCTTCCTAACAGGCTTCGAATTAGATGAGACCATCGAAACCTTAGATAAGATCATCAAGGCTGAGTCTCCCAAGGAGCCTGAGAAAACCGACTAGAAAGTTGTCCTAGAGGACTGAGGACTTATGGATATCACCACCGCACGCGAGGTCATTGCAGCGTTTGGAGCAGAGCTTTACCGCCGCTTCCTCACCGATAGCACGGGCGGCAACCTCAGCATCCGTATTGACGATGCCATCATCATGACGCCTAAACGCGCTGGCGCACGCTGGCATTGGCAACTCAAGCCTAAGCAGGTCTTAGTTTTGGATTTGGAAGGAAATATCCGTATTGGTGAGGGTGAAATCTCGCGTGAAGTCCGCACACACATTGCACTCCTACACCGTTTTTATCCGGAAGCCACATCCGTGTTACACAGCCACCCTCGGCATATCATGGCATTCTGCGCCGCAGAGCAACCCATGCCGGCAGTCCTGGAGAGCACCAAGCCTTTGGGGACGCTTGAGTTGTGCCGCTATGCCCCTAGCGAGAGCCAAGCGCTGGCAGATGCAGTGCTTGAGTATATGCTTCTCCATGAGAACAGCCTGAGCCAAAACGGTACAATCGCTTGTATGGCTCCACGTCATGGGCTGTTTGTCTTGGCACGTGATATTTATGCGGGTTATGAGGTTACTGAACTCTTGGATGGCAATGCCTTCTGCGTCCTCCAGGCGGGGCAATTAGGCGGGGTAACCCCTATCGATCAACGCACAACAGAATAAATTGAGCATTATCTATGCGCAATAGAGAAAGCGAGAGAAAATATGTCAGAAAATAATAAAAGCTACATCCGCAAAGGCCAGTACGAAAACATCCAGCTAAGCATTTATCTGGACGCTAAGGGGCATGTGCTTGACCTTGATCTGCAGCACCTTGATCAAGCCGCATTAACCCGGCCGGCAATTACCGCGCTGATTGACCACACGCTGCTTAAACCAGAAGCGACCAAGGAACAGATCCGAACGCTCTGTGAGGAAGCTTTGGAATATCAATTTGGCGCCGTGTGCGTCAACTCATGCTGGACGGCGCTCTGCACCCAACTGCTGCAGGGCAGTGGCATAAAGGTTGCCAGTGTGATCGGCTTCCCCTGGGGATCCCCCGTGACAGCAGCGAAAGTTGCCGAGGCACGCCAGGCAATCTTGGATGGCGCTTGTGAGTTAGATATGGTAATGAATTATGGCAAGCTCAAATCTGGCGATTACACCTATGTGGCTCATGATATTCGTGAGGTGGTGCGCTTAGCCCATAAACACGATGCATTGGTCAAAGTTATTTTGGAGACTTCCGTACTCAGCGAGGAGGAAAAGGTGATTGCCTGCCTGATCGCCAAAGAAGTCGGTGCCGATTTCGTTAAAACCTCAACGGGTTTTGCCAGCGGGGGAGCGACCGTGGAGGATATTGCCTTGATGCGCAAAGTGGTTGGACCCGACATGGGTGTTAAAGCCTCTGGCGGGGTGCGCAGCTACGCAGATGCCCAAAAGATGTTAGCAGCAGGCGCCACGCGCATCGGAACCAGCTCAGGCATTCGCATCGTGCAGGAAGCTATGGCGTAATCCTCGCCAGGCAGTTCTTCTGAAAGCAGTTATGAGAGCAGCTAAATTGAATCGCAATGTGACTAAAAACCCAGCCTTAGGCGGCTGGGTTTTTTAACCTCTGAATACGGTTCAGGTTACGCTTTGGTAGGCATATCCCGGCTGGTAATAACATTGACACCTGTGTCGAGTACGTTTTCCAACACCACTGTGTTCACCTTTACTGGCGCGGTGAGCTCCACTTTGCGTACCTCTTCTAAAACCTTCGGAATGAGGGGTTTTGGAACCGGCTTATCAGTATAGACAGGCACTAAAGGGTGAAAGCCATTCTTAACCTTGACAGTCGTAGCTACCATTCGGCGCGGATCTTTAATCTCCTCAATGCCATAAGCAATCCCTTTTTTACAGTTATAGCCTAAGACTTCAATTACTTCGCCATTTTCGATCACAGCTGTCAGGGTGCAGCCCTGTGGACAAGCCGTACAAATCAAATTAACTTCTTCAGCCATTTTTTCTCCTATCTCGGATTAATATCAATGGTCAGACCGTTTGCCTTGGAGACATCAGCGTAATTTTTTGCCCTTAACTTCACCGTGACCATTTCGCCAGGTCGAACGTATTTCTCAGGTTTGCGCGTGACCAAGTTTTCGCCATCATGGACTTCAACCCATACCGGTTGTTCTATTGGTTGAGTCACGCGCATCTGCAAGCGAATATCCTCCTGAGCTAAAGTGGATTTATCCAGTTTGTGTGGCACCACATAGCGCACGTTCTTGCCAGCTTTCAACGGGATGTAGCGCGCCTCTGCATTGCGCAAACTAATGGCGTATTGAGCTGCACGTTTACCTGCTTCAAAGCCAGCTTCCGAAACCCAATCAACCAAATCATAGACGTGCACCACGTTACCCGCGGCAAAAATACCTGGAACATTCGTCTGGAAGGTTTCATCGACATACGGTCCCCCCGTGATTGGATCGAGCTTTACCCCCGCTTTCCGCGAAAGCTCATTTTCTGGGATCAAACCAACCGAAAGCAGCAACGTATCACAGGGGATAATCTCTTCGGTACCAGGAATGAAATTCCATTTTTCATCCACTTGCACGGCTTCCACCGCCTCAACGCGATTTTTGCCCATAATGCGCTTGACCGTATGGTTGAGCTGCAGCGGGATGTTGTAGTCCTGCAGGCATTGCACTAAGTTGCGGCTCAGGCCTGAAAGATAAGATTGAATCTCTAAGACGCGCTCGACCTTAGCGCCCTCGAACGTCAGACGGCGCGCCATAATCATGCCAATATCGCCAGAGCCTAAGATGACCACATTCTTGGAAGGCATGTAGCCTTCCACATTGACCCAGCGTTGAGCCGTGCCGGCCGTATAAACGCCATTTGGGCGCATGCCAGGGATGCGAATTTGCGATCGCGTACGCTCGCGGCAGCCCATAGCCAAGACAATCGCCCG
Source organism: Candidatus Mesolinea sp. (assembly GCA_003445715.1). Taxonomy (GTDB): domain Bacteria; phylum Chloroflexota; class Anaerolineae; order Anaerolineales; family Anaerolineaceae; genus Mesolinea. The sequence continues at coordinate 14,205 of DMCS01000052.1, forward strand.
TGCTTCAATTTCGACATAGCCATGCGCTTTACTGGAGACAAATAAGTGGCGATTTGGGGTGATATCCATCACCATGGTGTTGAGCAGAGCTTCAACGCCCAAACTGAGCATTTCTTCGATAAAACGTTGGGCGTAAGCAGGACCGGGCAAGTCTTCTTTGAGCAGTTCCAGACCAAATCCATTGTGGATGCATTGCACTAAGATGCCGCCTAATTCGTAATCGCGCTCGATGAT
>DMCS01000052.1:14684-16508 GCA_003445715.1 Candidatus Mesolinea sp.
GTTACCTCCAAAGGCGAGATACCTAACTCTCTCGAAAGGATATTCACCACCCGGGGCATATCGAACCCCCCTTGGCAGCGTCCGGTGCCAAGCCATGTGCGCCGTTTGATCGCATCGTAGGTACGCGCAGGTACAGGTGAGTGAATTTCTGCAATGATTTCGCCTTCGGTAATATTTTCACAGCGGCAGATCACTTGACCATACCGCGGATCCATATTTACCAGCAGCTGGCGGTCCTTATGAGACATATTGCGGAAGCGCGGGCGCGCCGGCCGGATGGGGTCCCATTCCTTTTTCTCAACGAGCTTTTCACCTGCATCGCGCAGCATATCAACTACTTCTGCGGCGATGGCGGGTGCGGAGGTTGCGCCCGGCGATTCGATGCCGCCTAAATTGACAAAACCTTCAACTTCATCAGGAATTTCAATAATATAATCTTTATTATAATTTATTCCAGGGGTTTTACAGGGCGCATTACCTGTTGAGCGAATGCCTGCAAAATTCGCTATCGAGTAACGCAGATTGAGCGAAGGTACGAGTTTGAGCGCCCCAGCAGCAACTTCATCCAGACCTTCTTTTGTGGTTGATGTATCCTCTTTGTCCTCAATCTCATTGGCATTCGGTCCGATGATGGTATTCTCGTGTAGTGTTGTCGTAACAAGGATGCCTTTACCTTTCTCTGAGGGCACGGGGAAGAGCACATTATCGATAGTGATTTCCGCGCGATCAAAAACAAAGTATTCACCTTTGCGCGGTGTGATTTTGAATTCTGGGCGCACACCAGCTTTATGCATAACCTCATCTGAATAAACACCAGCTGAGTTAATTACCCAGCGGCTGAGGAAATCACCCCGGTTAGTTTTTATCCCAATGATGCGCTTACCCTCCATGATGAAATCTTCAAAAGCAGTTTCCAACAGGATGGTTACACCATTCATGACCGCGTTTTCAGCTGCAGCAATGGTCACTTGGAAAGGATCACAAATGCCACCGGTAGAAGCCCATAATGCACCGCTCACTTCTGGATTGATGTTCTTTTCACGCCGGCGCACTTCTGCACCGCTGAGCATAACCATACCAGGAACGCCATTTTGCTTTCCCTGTTGCATCAGCTTATCAACTATCGGTAGCTCATCGTCTCCAATGGCAACCACATAGTCGCCACGGCGTTCAAATGGAAAGTTCAATTCGCCGGCAAGTTGATCCCACATGGGATTGGCTTTCACGTTCATGTAAGCCTTTAAAGTGCCCGGTAAAGGATCGTATCCTGCGTGCACGATGGCAGTATTTGCGCTGGATGCGCCCATACCTATATCGGCTTCTTTATCGATCAGTAGAATCTTCCCTTCGTAGCGGGAAAGCCAACGGGCGACCATACAGCCGACCACGCCCCCTCCTATAATTATGTAATCATATTGTTCTTGCACTCCAGCCTCCTAAAACATGTATTTATATTAATATCTTTTCTAAAAGTGAAATCTTCTTGATGAAAAGCCAAAATGAACGCACTGGCTTGAAGTTTATGAGATGAAAGGATATTACAATGGCTATTCATAAATATCGTTGTCCCACACTCCTCTTGGCAGTCACAACGTTGCTAACGTTTCTGATTAGGCTGTGACTCCGAGTTTTACGTGAACTCGCTACATTATACTACAAGAGTTGACAAGATTTGTGCATTTTTTGTTTTTTTCCCTATTATCCTAGCGAAAATATTCAGGCAAATTTTTCAATTATTCTTACATGCGAGAGAAAAAACTCCTTTTTTTGATTAAAGCGTGACAATTTGTGCTAAGTTTGTAGTTACTGTTTCAAAAGTTCATA
>DMCS01000072.1 GCA_003445715.1 Candidatus Mesolinea sp.
CACTCACCAAGACGGGCTGAGCTAATTGCGTCAACGGAAACCACCAGGGCGGTGGTTGAAGGTGAGCGGGCAGCAGTTGAGCAAATGAAAACTGAAACTGGGATTGAGTTCGTTCCGGTTTGGCTTACTGCAAATGATGAAATAGCGAAAAAGTGTCCGTTTTGTGGACCGCGTCATAAGCAGGAAATTACAGACGGCGTGTATCCGCCGGCGCATCCGCGTTGCAGGTGTATGGTTGCTTATGAGCCGAAGAAGGTTGAAAAATAATGGAGTTTGAAATCCGAGTTGAAGGCGCTGAGGAATTGGTTGCAAAGCTGACGAAGCTTGAGCAAATGACGCGTGTAAAAGCCGTGATCGCTGCTCAGGCGCGGTTTATTCAAGGTAAGCTGCGTGAATATCCGCGAAAATATCCTATGTCCAATCCGCTGATTAAATCGAATGACCGAGTGCGGCGGGGTTTCTTTTATCACCTAAATCATGGTAATATTACTGTACCTTATAAACGTGGCGGGGCACGTAGCGAAAGGCTCGGGACACGTTGGGCAATTGAGATGCGTAACACTGGATGGACTGCGGTGATTGGCAATAACGCCAGTTATGCGCAATTAGTGCAGGGGTCAAAGCAAACTGCACAACATATTGCGAGTGGCTGGCTGAATGTGGAAACAGCGTCAAAAGTTTACGCTCCACGCGTTGAATATGAGATCAGAACCGCATTAGAACACGAGGTGGCGAATGTCTGAGTTATATAGAATCAAAATACAAGTACCAGATACAGTTATCGAGCGTGAGATAGAAACCGAAAAGCGCTTGAAAGAAAATGGTGAATATACCGATCCTGGCTGGCGCGTATTGGGCATTCCTTATGGCGGTCCCGTAAATGGGCGTGATCTGGATGGTGAGGCGTTTACGGACGCAACGGATATATGGCTGCAACCCGGTGATCAGATAAATATAACGTATTATCATGGTTTTGACCCGGATAAAGCCGGTAAAAAACAGGATGTACCGGCGCTGATTGGCAGAGCCACTTATACTGGGGCTGATGAGCGAGGGCATTGGTTTGAGCCTGTTTTAGATGCCTCAGAGCCTTTGGCGCAGCGGTTGATGAAGGCGAGTATTGACAACTTGCGGGCGTCAAGTGGAGCTATAAATCATCTGGTTAGAAAAGAAACGGGCGGATTAATTAGCGTGTGGCCAGTTGGAGAACTGGCATTATTTGACACGAATGAGTGGCGAAGACCAGCGAATGATTTCGCTGTCATCGAAGCGAAAGCCGAAGACATCGCGGAGGCTATCCCGGAGGCTGAGGAATCAGCGGTTGATGCGGTCGAGGAATCGGTTGAAGCTGATATTACAAAATTAATTTCAATAATTCCTGAGGAGGATATTATGGACGAGGAAAAACTCGTTGAAGAAGTAAAGGCTGAAGAGCCTGAAGTGGATATCAAGGCAGAACTTGAATCTGTGAAAAAGTCGATCATTGAAGAACTAAAAGCTGCGCCCGGAGAAGTCAAGGGCGTTCCGACTGTAAAAGCCCCGAAAGAGTCGCCGTCATTTGCCAAAGCCTTGTTGGCTTGGGCAAAAGGTGATAATCCACGTGGTTTCAAGGGTAACGATATTGAATTGAAGGGCGCATGGGAAGGTGGCGAAGACACAGAAGGCGGTTATCTTGTACCTGACGACTTTTACAATCGCATTGTAGAGCAGCGTCAGGAGCTAAGCTTTATCCGCAAAGCACCGGTGACCCGCTTGACTACGACCCGTGACCGCATCCTGATTCCGACTGAGGCGACTGCTGGCACTAAGCTGGTGGTGACTGCTGAAGAGGGTGCTTATGATGAGAACGAGCCTGTATTCGGGCAAGTTGCACTGACCATTCATAAGTTCACCAAGATGATTAAAATCTCTGAAGAGCTGGTTGATGATGAAGGAGCTGGACTTGACGCTTACATCGCTTCTGTGATTGCACGTGCTTCGGCTGCTGCTGAAAATTATTACTGCGCAATTGGTGCAGGTGGTGGTGAGCCGCAAGGCATTGTGAATGGTGCTACCGCTTCTGGTATTACTACGGCCGCTGCCAATGCAATCACTGCTGCTGAGCTTATCCAGATGATGGGCACGGTGGAATCGCCTTATCACAATACCAACTCTGGTTGGTTGATGAAAGGTGCTACAAAGTTCTATCTGCAAGGCTTATCTGGAAGTCCATTCGTATTTATCCCGACCCCTGCCGGTGGCGATTTTATGGGCTATCCTGCTTATATCGCTCCCGATATGGATGGGCTTACTACTAGTGCAAAGTCGGTTATTTTTGGCGACTTCAGCATGTATGCTTTTGCTGAGCGCGAGGGCGTGACTTTGAGCCGTAACCCGTACCTGTATCAGGCAAATGGGCAAATCGGGCTGTTCGTGAAGCAGCGCTTTGGTGGTGCTGTGCTGCAGACGCTTGCGTTCAAGTATCTGGCACAACACTCATAGTAACTGTTAGACCATAGATGGGGAGCGTAAAAGCTCCCCAAAGGATAAGAGGAAAATATGAATTTACTCGGAAGAACAAAAATTGTACAATCCTACTTGCCGGTGACATCGGATACTGCGCTGACTGAGATTGAGATTGACTGCCGCGGTTTTGACCGCGTCTGTCACATCATTACAGTTGGCGCGATGGCTTCAAGCAGCACGCTGGATTATAAAGTGCAAGAGGCAGCCGCGACTGGGATGTCCGGTGCTACGGATATTGCTGGCGCTGATTTGACGCAGGTCTTAGCAGCATCTGGCGCGGAGAAAGTTTATGCGATTGACGTTCCTGTCAATCCTGCCAAACCTTTCCAGAAAGCTGTTGCTGCACATGGCGTGGCAAATGTGACCAGTGGCGCAATCGCTATCTTGTACGAAGGTTCGGGCACGTTCCCGAAGACCGCTGCAAGTCAGGTGATTATCATCTAATGAGTGGGGGATAAAAGGCGGGTGATATTAATTACCCGCCTGACCCCCGAAAAGGAGTATGATATGAAAACAGTCAAGATTTTAGTACCATTCAAGTTTGAGATTGATGGGAAGGCAGTTGAGCTTGAGCCTGGATTTGCAGAGCTGCCAGATGAAGCGGTTGACGCTTTTGTGCGTGCTGGTTATGCTGTATTGATTGAAGAAGAGCCTGCGGTAAAGGTTGTAGAAAAGCCGAAGTCCAGGAGCAAGGCGGTCAAATGAGTTACGCGATCGTCAATGACCTGAAAGATTATTTAGGTATCACCACAAGCACAGATGATAACCTTCTGGAAAATATGCTTATGCGGGCTGAGGGGATCATTGACGCTTATACCGGCAGACATTTTGAAGCCGAAACTGCTACAAAATACTTTACCTCAGCTGACACTTACGGGCAAGACTTGAACCTTTATGGCTATGATCTGCTGACTGTGACTGAGCTTATAAACGGCGATGGCGTTGAGATTGCTTCTGATGCTTACCGATTATATCCGCGCAACGATTTGCCGAAATGGATGATTAGGCTAAATGATGGCAAGTCGTGGAATTTTTCAGATGGTGATAGTGAAATTAGCGTGACTGGCACATGGGGTTATAGCGCAACCGCTCCAGCTGATATCGTTCACGCTTGCATCAGACTTGCAGCTTTCTTATATCGGCAAAAGGACACTTCCGCTGATTTGGATAGACCGATGATTACAGGTGATGGCGTAACGATCATGCC
>DMCS01000026.1 GCA_003445715.1 Candidatus Mesolinea sp.
CGCACCGGCCCCCCCCGAGCTCTCCACCCTTCCCCCACCCGGCGCCCTCCCGATCTCTGCAAACCTGCCCCCATTGCTCCGTTGGACGTATCCAGCAAAGCTCTATCACGTATACTGCCATTATCAGCGGAAAACTGCTTAGCGTGCCGGATTTTCCTGTGTGGCGTTGCGATGTTTGCCATGCTTATGTCTATGACCCCATCGCGATTGGTCAGCTGCAAGCCTCGCTCTCTGCCCACCAAAAAGCCATCCTGGACGAAAAGGCTCGCCGAACATCACGTAAGACTGCTTCGTCCTAATTCCCTTGCAATACTGCCTCTGATGTGCAGCAGGGGTGGTTCCCGCTCTTGAAATAATAAGAATTCTCTAAGAAAACAGCTTAAAATTTGACGCGCTCTGTTGAGCGTGCTATGATTGAAGTGTATCATTATATTTTTATTATTCCGTACTTTAATAGGAGGTTTTATTCATGAGCGCGATACTTTTATCTCGTATTATTGGCGCAATCGTTTTTGGAATTATTGGTTTCTTTTCTGGCACACCCATCCATGATTACCTGATTTCGTTTTGGGTAACCTACCCCTTTCAGGATGGCACCACAGTTATCTTTTGCGTGATCCTATTTGCCATCATCGGGTATATCATCACTCCGTGGATTAGTGTAAAACCAGTGCAATCCATCGCAAAAAACATGAGCAAGTCCTCGCCGCGAGCGCTCTTAAGTGCTTTGGTGGGGTTGATTTTAGGGCTGATTATCTCGGCTTTGTTGGCATACCCCATCTCACTTTTACCAGACCCATTGGGGCAAATTTTACCTTTAGTAATGGTCGTTGTTTGGAGCTACTTGGGCGTGAGTTTGTTTTATACACGCGGTGAAGAATTTAGTAATGTTTTTCACACCTTTTCCAACAGATTCTCGAGTAAAGGCTCAAAAACACAAGTAGAGGGTGAATATCGCATTTTGGTAGATACCAGCGCGATCATCGATGGACGCATCGCCGATATCGTCAAAACCGGCTTCCTACACGGCACGTTGATCGTGCCCCGTTTTGTGCTTAATGAGCTGCAGTACGTTTCTGATTCAGCCGATTCTTTGCGCAGGCAGCGCGGTCGGCGGGGGATGGACATTTTAGCTGAGCTGCAGCAGAATGAAAACATCCCCGTCATCATCAGCGATATCGACGTGGAGGGCGTGCGCGAAGTGGACGATCGCTTGGTGGTGCTTGCCCGCCAGATGCGTTGCCCAATTCTGACCAACGACTATAACCTCAACCGTATTGCCGAACTGCAAGGAGTGCAGGTGCTCAATATCAACGATTTAGCCAACGCCGTCAAAGTTATCCTTCTGCCCGGCGAAAGCTTTAAGGTACACATCATCCAAGAAGGCAAAGAGTATAACCAAGGGGTTGGCTTTATGGATGACGGTACGATGGTGGTCGTTGAAGATGGGCAGCAATTTATGAACAAAGAAATTAACGTCACTGTCACCAAAGTGCTGCAAACTTCCGCCGGGCGTATGATTTTTGCCAAGCCCGAGACTGAATAAGCGCTGGAGGTGAGCATGGCGCTGAAAGTTTACAACACCCTGACTCGTACCAAGGAAGTGTTCCAACCGCTGGAACCCGGCAAAGTGCGCATGTATGTTTGCGGACCCACGGTTTACGACCGCGCACATATCGGGCACGCCATGTCCGCTATTGTGTTTGATATCATCCGGCGCTACTTAGAGTATTCTGGCTATGAAGTGCGCTTTGTGATGAACTACACCGATGTGGATGACAAGATCATCGAACGCGCCAAACAAATGGGCATCGATCCGTTCGCTTTAGCCCAACGTTACATCGAGGATTATCAACGTAATTTAGCTGCGCTCAACGTTAAACCTGCCACGCTCAACCCGCGCGCTACCCAAGAGATGGATTTCATCATCAATATGATCCAAAAGCTCATTGATGCCGGCGTTGCTTACGTGGTCGATGGCGATGTGTACTATCGCGTAGAATCGTACCCGGAATACGGCAAGCTTTCTGGGCGCAAGCTGGAAACCATGAACGCAGGTGCCCGCGTAAAAGTTGATGACCGCAAAGAGCACCCGATGGATTTTGCGCTGTGGAAAGCAGCCAAAGAAGGCGAGCCAGCTTGGGATTCGCCCTGGGGCAAGGGCCGGCCTGGCTGGCACATCGAATGCTCCGCCATGAACCTGCACCACCTAGGCGAGCAAATCGATATCCACGGCGGTGGCACCGACCTAATCTTCCCGCACCACGAAAATGAAATCGCCCAGACGGAAGCGCTCACGCATAAGCCCTTTGCGCGCTATTGGATCCACAACGGTATGCTCACCTTTAAATCCGAAAAAATGTCCAAATCAGTGGGCAATATGATTACGATTGATGAATTTTTGCAGGAGCACCCCGGGGATGTGATGCGGCTGCTCGTGCTCAATGGCTCCTACCGTAGCCCGCTCACCTATAGCGATGAAGTGCTCGAGCAGACCGAACAGGCTTACCGCCGTCTGCTTTCGGCTAAAAAGCCTGCTTTGCCCAACGCACCAGGCATCAGTCCAGAGAAGGCGCAAGCTTTGATTGAGGCAGCCCAAAAAGCCCATGCCCAGTTCATCGAAAGCATGGATGATGACTTCAACACAGCGGCTGCTATGGCTGCGATATTCGAGTTGGTCAAGCAAATCAATCAAGCCCGAGCAGAGGGCGCCACCCAAGCTCAGTTAGAACCAGCCCAAGCCATGTTCAACGAACTCACCGGCGTCTTAGGGCTGCAGCTGGAAGAACGGGCTGGTGCTCAAACCAACGCTGACCCGTTCATCGATTTGCTCGTGGCTGTACGCAGCGAGCTGCGTGCGCAAAAGAACTGGGCGCTTTCCGATAAAATCCGAGACGAGCTAAAAGCACTGGGCGTGATACTGGAAGATAGCAAAGACGGCACCACCTGGAGCTGGGAGTAGCTTTGAAGGAATGGATCACCGGGCGCAACCCGGTTTATGAGGTCTTACGCGCCAAAAGGCGGCAAGCTTTCAGGCTGCTTGTGGCAAAGGGCATCAAACCAGAAGGTCAGCTCCCCCAGGTCTTACAACTGGCACAGGCGCGCCGCCTGCCCATCGATGAAGTCCCGCGCAGCCAGCTGGATACACTTGCTGACCACCATCAGGGGATTGCGTTGGAAGCCAGTAGCTACCCCTACGCTGCCCTGGAAGATTTGCTGGTTTATTCCCAGCGTCAGCCCGAACCGCCCTTTTTCCTGCTGCTGGATCTGATCCAGGATCCGCAAAACCTGGGCTCGCTCCTGCGCACAGCCGAAGCCATGGGCGTGCATGGGGTCGTGCTCCCCTCGCGGCAAGCCGCACAAATTACCCCCACCGTGGTGCATGCCAGCTCTGGAGCGTGCGAACACTTGCTCATCGCCCAATATAATTTGGCTCAAGCCATAGAGCGCATGAAGCAGCTCGATATTTGGATTTACGGACTAGATCAAGCCCCCAGCTCCAAAACGCCGGCAGAACTACGCTTCGACCTGGGATTAGCACTCGTGGTTGGTAACGAAGGCACTGGCATGCGCCAGCTTGTACGCCAATCCTGTGATGAGCTGCTGCGCTTGCCGATGGTTGGCAAGATTGAATCCCTCAATGCCGCGGTAGCCGGCTCAATTGCGCTCTACCTGGCGCGCCAAGCCCGCTTGCAGCGCGCTTAGGGGCTAAGCTTCCTCTCGAATTACATCGATACCGCCCATAAAGGGGCGCAGCACCTCCGGCACCACGATGCTGCCATCGGCTTGCTGGTAATTTTCCAGCACGGCAATCAGCGTGCGCGGCAGGCCTAAGCCTGAGCCATTGAGCGTATGCACGAACCTGGGCGAAGAGCCATCTGCCGGCCGATACTTGATGTTGGCGCGCCTGGCTTGAAAGTCGCCAATGCGCGAAATGGAAGAAACTTCCAGCCACTCCTGGCAGCCTGGTGCCCATACTTCGATATCGTACGTTTTATGCGAGGCAAAGCTGAGATCACCCGTGGATTGCAGCATCACGCGATAGGTCAAGCCCAGCTCACGGCAGGTAGCCTCGGCATCTTCTACCATGTTTTCTAACTCTTGTTGTGAATTTTCTGGCATGCAGAACTTATACATCTCCACTTTGTCGAACTGGTGCCCGCGTTTAATGCCGCGCACATCCCTGCCGGCGCTCATTTTTTCGCGGCGGAAGCAGGCCGTGTAAGCTGTATAATTGATGGTCAAGTCCGCCTCATCCAGCACTTCGCCCATCAGCATACCCGTCAGCGGCACTTCAGCGGTCGGCACGAGCCAAAAATCCTCTTCGGCATCGTGATAAAGGTTATCGGCAAATTTGGGCAGCTGCCCAGCAGCAAACATGACCTCTTGGCGCACCATATAGGGTGGATAAACCTCGTGGTAACCTTGGCGGATGTGCTGATCTACCATCCAGAAGATCAAAGCACGCTCCAAGCGTGCGCCAGCGCCCTCGAGCACATAAAAGCGCGTGCCGGAGAGCTTCACGCCAGCTTCAAAATTAATAATGCCCAACTCAGGACCCAAATCCCAATGTGCTTTGGGTTCAAAATCAAAAGAACGTGGCTCCCCTACCGTCCGTATCACCACATTGTCTTTATCGCTGGTCCCAAAGGGAACGTCTGGGTCGGGGACGTTCGGCACACCTGCCACAAGGTCATGCAAGTCAAGCTCCACTTTTTTTAACTGCTCATCCAGTGCATCGATATCTTCTTTAAGCAAGCGCATGGCTTCGATTTTTCCCTGCCGGGCAGCCGCATCTTTCATGTGTCCAATTTCTTTGCTTACCGCATTACGCTGGGCTTTTTTACTTTCTACCTCCAGTATGAGTGTGCGGCGCTGCTCATCCAGCGCGATAATCTGGTCAACAATGTCCGTCTCCATCTGGCGCTTGCGTAAAGCCTCGCGGATGAGTTCGGGGTTTTCGCGTATCAGCTTTAAGTCCAGCATAGGTAATCTCCTTGGGATAGCTTCATTCTGAGCAATTCTACCACCGGAGAGAGCAGCATATCAGAGCGCTATCGCGCAATGGCAAAAAATGCCAAAGTAATCCTTTCCATGGAGCTTGCTCAAATGCCTTTAATCCGCGTGGAGTATAATAGGCGCCATCATGAAAAAGCTTGCACAATTGCTCACCTTCGTTCTGTTAGCCCTGGTACTCCACAGCCAGCAGACGCTTGCCTCAGCTAAGTCTTTTGCCCAAGAGGATCAACCTACCACAACCTATTCCAGTTGGATTATCACTTCTACCCCCAACCCGGACGGCTCCATCGTACACATCGTGCAAGAAGGAGAGACCCTGTGGGATATCGCCTTGGCATATGGCGTGCCGGAGAGTGAGATCATGGGTAACTCGGGCAACAGCCCAACGGTCACGGATGTATATGTGGGGCAGGTGTTGATTATCCGCCAGCCAAACCTTGCTACGCAAACCCCCACGCTCACCCCCACACCTACGCGCATCACGCCCGAGGCTACCCTGCTGCGGCCTACGCTCACGCCTGTCCCAACCCAGACGCTTTTCCCCACCCTCACTCCCACCGACCAGCCCAACGTGCTAGTCCGCGCCTTTGCCAATACACACACCGTCGGCATTGCCATGGTCAGCATTAGCAGTGTCGGTATACTTCTGGTACTAATTTTCGGCTTTTTCAAGAAAAGCAAATAAGGGCGCATCGATGAGCTCCATCTCACCAGAATAAAGTACATTGGCTACGCTCTTTAGCCACCATCTCAAAATGATCTTCCGCTCTTTGATATAATGCGGAAATGCACACCACTAAGCCCGGCAGGTCCCTGGCTTCAGCCATCACCTTCCCACCCGGCGCGCACCGCTTTGCAGTGCTGGCAGATACGCACGTAAACGACCGCGTCCCCGCGCTTCCCCCGCAGTTTCTGGATACCATTCGTGCGGCTGCCCCCGAGGCGATCCTCTTAGCAGGCGACCTTTCCAAGACTGAAGTTATAACCACACTGGAAAAAATCGCACCGGTCTACGCGGTGCAGGGCAACCAGGACTGGCTGCGTGGATACCGCCTGCCTAAGGAATTGTGGTTCGAGGTCAACGGTTTATGTGTTGTGCTCACGCACGGTCACGTCAATATGGCGCTTTACACGCTCAATTACCTGCGCTTACTGCTGACAGGTCAAAAAATGAGCATCCGCAGCATTGAGCAGCGCTTAGCCAAACGTTACCCGCAGGCAAACTTGGTGATATATGGGCATACACACTTCCAGATCAACCATCGACTCGGGCAGCAATGGTTCCTCAACCCCGGCGCCGCCTATCCGCATAAACTAAATGGTCATTACATTGAATATGCCTTGCTCGAAATTAGTGCACAGGGCGAAATCCAGGTGGAATTGCGTCATTTGGCAGAATAGAGCTCCAGAATTTAGTTTTGACGGTATGATTTCGGTAGTTTAGTATTTGCGAAGGAATAGGCTATGAAAATTCGTTCCATTACTGTTTTTTGCCAGCCCGGCTTCCCGCCTAACCAATTACTGCTGCAGCAGTTGGGGATTTTTGCAGGCCACGCGCGTACGCTTTACGAACAAGCGGGCTACGAGGTTGAGTCGTTGCGCCTGGCTACGCCGCCTTTTGTCAGCTTCTTGAGCCTAGAAAACTTGGTCGAAGCTGCGCTGACACTAGCCATTGAAACCCATGCTGAAGGCTTTGACTATATCTCCTTGGGTCCTGTGCCTGCTAACCGCTCTGAAGTATTAGAACAAATCCCGCAGATACTTGCCCAAACGCAAAACGTCTTCTTCTCCGCCCAGCTGACCACACCCGAGCACGAGGTCAGCTTACCAGCAGCTCAGGCTGCTGCCAAGCTGATTTGCCAGTTAGCCCAGGTGGAGCCTAACGGCTTTGCCAACCTTAATTTTTGTGCTTTGGCAAACGTTCCAGCTTACACTCCTTTCTTCCCCGCAGCTTATGCCCAAAACAGCCCTCCCGCCTTTGCCTTAGCCCTTGAGGCAGCCAATCTCGCAGAGCAAACTTTCTCGCGGGCGCAAAGCCTGCAAACAGCCAGAGAAAACTTAATTACCGCAGTGGAAACCCACGCCCAAAAGCTCGAAGCCATTGGCCGAAAACTGACTAAATTTTATGGTTACGTCTTCAAGGGGCTTGATTTTAGCTTAGCGCCACACCCAGCCCAAGGCATCTCCATAGCTAAAGCTTTAGAAGCCCTAGGTCTGCCGGCATTTGGCTTGCATGGCAGCTTGTTCACTTCAGCTTTCCTCACCGATACGTTAGACCAGGCGAATTATATCCGTACGGGTTTTAACGGCTTAATGCTGCCCGTTTTGGAAGACGCAGGCTTGGCGCAGCGCGCATCCGAAGGGCTGCTTTCCACCACGGATTTGCTATTGTGCTCTGCGGTCTGCGGGACGGGGTTGGACGTGGTCCCATTGCCTGGGGATACCACCCCAGAGCAACTATATCCTGTGCTCCTGGATTTGGCGGCGTTGGCTTTACGCCTGGAAAAGCCGCTCACCGCGCGCCTGATGCCTATCCCTGGTAAGGCAGCGGGCGAAGCGACGAATTTCGATTTCGCTTACTTTGCCAACAGTCACGTGCTCGCGCTTAAAGCTCAGCTCTTAGGAGGCATCCTGCAAGGGAACGAATCAATCTCAATGGCAAAGCGCGAGGGAAATCAATCTGCAAATTAGGCTATCGCACTTGCTTGTAATTGACAATAATTAAATTCGAATCACATTCAGGGGAAATGGTCAGAAATGTTGGCTCGGAAAGCGACTCGCCCATAGAATTGCGCAGCTCGATGAAAAGCTGATCTTCCGCAATTTGCTGGTTAATCAGTGCAAATTCATACCCCGAGGGCCCATAAACAGGGGCTGATCCTGTCTCAGCGTCCAGGTCCACGCTCGCGCCGCCATAGCTGCCGCCCAGATGCACTACGAGCCCTGTTATCGGTGCATCTTGGAGATCCCACACCTGCCCACCGATAAAAAAATAATCTTCACAGGCATATTGTGGATGAAAAAGCTTGTGCGTTAGGGCTTGCGGCGTGCCGCGCATCACAAATGGCATCGGCTTTTTGGTGGGTGTGGGAGTGGCGCTTGGTAAAGGCGTTGCTGTAAGTGTAGCTGTGGCTGTGGGCAAAGGCGAAGGTGTCTGGCTGGGGCGTGGTGTATGCGTCAATGTAGCTGGAGCCGGCGACGTGACTGTTAAGCTTGGCGTTGGAGTTTCCGTTGGATGGACAACCGGCGCCGCCCTAAAAAGCGGCGGAAGAATATCCAGCGCGCCCAAAAGTACTAGCAGGATTACAATCATCAGCAGGATTGCGCCGGTGATGCCGATAGGCGGCTTGCGCTTGCGCTTCGCCATGCTGGGGATGGAAGCCATAGAATCTTGCGTGTTCTTCCGTTTGAGGGCGCGGACCGGCTTTTGTGGGCTCACGGCATAGTT
>DMCS01000011.1:0-19819 GCA_003445715.1 Candidatus Mesolinea sp.
GCGTACAGTCTCCATCTCGTTTACCTCACTTACCAAATTGCTTCCTATTGAATCACATTTCCTCGCTTGGGTCAATTCGTAACTTGTTTTTCAACACCCTCATATTTTCTAATTGAATTTTAACCATGGGCATGGTATCATTATTGAGTGAAAATTAGCACTCTCTTCTTGAGAGTGCTAATTACAAACTAAATTATGGAAGAATTAACCGAACGCCAAAAACTATTACTCTCGTTGATCGTGCATGAGCACACACTAACTGCCAAACCAGTCGGTTCGACGATGCTGGTTAGGCAGTACAGCCTGCCTATCAGCTCCGCCACGATCCGTAACGAGATGACCGCCATGGAAGAGATGGGCTACTTACGCCAGCCGCATACCTCAGCGGGCCGCGTCCCGACGGAAAAAGGCTACCGCTTTTTTGTAAGCAACCTCTTGCAGCAGCCCGCGCTGCCAACTGCCACGCGCAATACGATCACTCACCAGTTTTATCAGGCGCGCCAGCAGTTAGATGAATGGTTTCGCTTGGCTGCTGCGGTGCTGGCTAAGCAAGCCCAAGCCGCCTCGATAGTTACTGCGCCGCACAGCAAAAAGGTGGCTTTTAAACACTTAGAGCTCATCTCCACACGCGCCTCGCAGGTGTTGATGGTGTTAGTCTTAGTCGGCGGAGAAATTCGCCAGCAGATTTTTTCCTTAGACGAGATTGTTACTCAGCAGAGGCTCTCCAATTTAGCCGCTGAACTCAACACCCTCTGCCAAAACTGCACCCTGGCTCAACTCGAAAAGCTTGATCTGAGCCTGGATGACGTAGGGAATACTGTGATGGCCGTGATCAAAGACCAAATGCAGCTCTCTGAGCGCTTGGTTACCGGCGAGATTTACCTCGACGGCTTGACCAATGTCTTAGCTGAGCCAGAATTTGCAGATACAGAGCAAGCGCTCTCTGCACTTTCGTTGTTTGAAGAACGCAACAAATTGGATGATTTGCTTTCACGCAGCTTCCTTGGTAATGAAGTTGGCGATGTGCAAGTGTTGATTGGCGGTGAAGGCACCTGGGAGGAATTACGCCAATGTTCACTCATCCTGAGTCACTATGGCATTCAAGACCAGCTGACCGGCACGCTCGGCATCCTTGGCCCAATGCGCATGCCTTATGGCAACGCAATTTCTACTGTGCGCTTTGTTGCCAACTTGCTTTCAGACTTGGTCGCAGAAAACTTGATGGAATAATATTAACATACTGTAATTATTAGTGAGGTGAAGGTAACATGGAAGAACCGAAAAAAAACAAAGAACAAGAAGAACCCCAAGCAGAAAAAGCTGCTGAAGCTGAAAATCGGAGCACTTCAGAGAACGAATTAGAGGCGCTACGGGCTGAATATGAGCAGCTTAGAGTGCAATCAGCAGAATATTTAGACAGCTTGCAACGTGAGCGCGCAAGTTTTGCCAATTACCGGCGTAGGGTAGACCAAGAGAACCTGCAAATCTATGACATTGCTTTAGGCGACTTGATTAAAATTTTCCTGCCAGTCGTAGATGACCTGGAGCTGGCGTTGAAGCAAAAACCGCAGATAACCGAGGTTGACCCATGGTATGAAGGCATTGCGCTGACTTTACAGAAATTGCACAAAACGCTAGAAAGCAAAGGCGTGCAAAAGTTAGACGTCAAACCTGGCGATGAATTTGACCCGGCCATTCATGAAGCTGTCACACATGAAGACCACCCGGACTTTAGCGGTGGACAAGTGGTAGAAGTGTTGCAAAATGGTTATAAACTTAATGATCGAATTATCCGGCCGGCACTTGTCCGCGTCGCAAAATAGGAGCAATGCATGTCTAAGATTATTGGAATTGATTTAGGAACGACAAACTCTGTCGCTGCCGTCATGATCGGCGGTGAACCAGTGGTAATCCCTTCAGCAGAAGGCGAACGTTTGGTGCCTTCAGTGGTCGCAGTTAACAAAAATGGCGAGCGCTTAGTCGGGCGTGTGGCGCGCAACCAAGCCATTGTAAACCCGGAAAATACAATTTTTTCCATCAAGCGCTTTATGGGGCGCAAGTACGATGACCCCGAAGTGCAGCGTGCCCGCTCACGGGTCCCTTACCGCATCACCAAAGCCCCCAATGGGGATTTGCGTGTAGTGATGGGTGACCAAGAATACACCCCGCCTGAGATTTCTGCCATGATCTTAGCCAAGATAAAGCGAGACGCTGAAGCTTACTTGGGCGAGCCAGTAACCCAAGCGGTGATTACTGTGCCGGCTTATTTTAACGACGCGCAACGCAACGCCACCAAAGATGCGGGCAAGATTGCGGGCTTGGAAGTGCTGCGCATTATCAATGAACCAACAGCTTCTTCACTAGCTTATGGCTTAGACAAACGCAAGAACGAAATTATTGCTGTATATGATCTAGGCGGCGGTACCTTTGATATATCCATTCTGGAAGTTGGCGACGGCTTATTCCAGGTCAAATCTACCAGTGGGGATACTTTCCTGGGTGGTGATGACTTCGATCAACGCATCATTGATTATCTCGCCGATGAATTCAAACGCGAAAATGGCATTGACCTGCGCCAAGATCGCCAAGCGCTACAACGCCTAAAAGAATCTGCTGAGCGCGCCAAGATTGAGCTCTCCTCAACAATGCAAGCCGAGATCAACTTGCCCTATATTACAGCCGATGCGTCTGGACCTAAGCATTTGGTGACGACCCTCACGCGGGCTAAAGTCGAACAACTGACCGAGGATTTAGTGGAAAAAACGATGAAACCCGTTGCCCAAGCTTTAGCTGATGCGAACTTGAAGAGCAGCGAGATCAACGAAGTCGTAATGGTTGGCGGCATGACGCGCATGCCCATTGTGCAAGAAGTGGTGCGTAAACAGTTTGGCAAAGAACCGCATAAAGGCGTGAACCCCGATGAAGTTGTAGCGATAGGAGCTGCCATTCAAGCG
Organism: Candidatus Mesolinea sp.; assembly: GCA_003445715.1. Lineage (GTDB taxonomy): Bacteria > Chloroflexota > Anaerolineae > Anaerolineales > Anaerolineaceae > Mesolinea. The sequence goes on from DMCS01000011.1 coordinate 2,955, forward strand.
GGTGTACTTGGCGGCGATGTAAAAGACATCTTGCTGCTGGATGTGACCCCATTGACCCTTTCCATCGAGACCTTGGGCGGTATTGCTACGCCACTGATCAAACGCAACACGACCATCCCGACGCGCGAAAGCCAGGTGTTCTCCACCGCATCGGATAACCAAACTCAGGTGGAGATTCACGTGCTACAAGGCGAGCGCCCTATGGCATCCGATAATAAATCCCTGGGCAAGTTTACCCTGGATGGTATTCCACCCGCGCCACGCGGCGTGCCGCAAATTGAGGTAATCTTTGACATCAATGCCAACGGCATCCTGGAAGTGACTGCTAAGGACAAAGCCACTGGCCGCTCTCAAAACATCACTATTACAGCTTCCTCCGGTCTTAGTGAGGAAGAGGTGGAAGAGATGCGCCGCCAAGCCGAAGCGCATGCTGAAGAAGATCAGCGCCGCTGTGACCTGATTGAAGCACGCAATACAGCGGATAATGCCATCTACAGTGCCGAGAAGACCTTGCGTGATCTTGGTGATAAAGTTCCTGAGGATGTGAGCACAAAGGTTAATGCCGCTATTGAGCGGGTGCAATCCGTGCGCGACAATGAAAACCCAGCTGAGATCAACCGCGAAGTGGAGGCGCTCATGCAGGCACTCCAAGCTGTTGGTCAGGCAGCTTATTCACAATCACAGGACCCACAGCCCGAACAAAACCCGGATAGCGGGCAGACACCGCCCAATGATGACGTTGTAGACGGAGATTTCCAGGAAGAGTAATAACGTGAGATGGGTTCAAGGAAGGCTTGAAGGCGACCACCGGGGTTGAACCCATACCGAAATTTTAGGGATTATGGCAACAAAACGAGACTTTTATGACGTCCTGGGCATTCCAAAATCTGCCAGCCAGGATGAAATTAAAAATGCCTTTCGCTCACTCGCGCGCAAATATCATCCGGACGTCAATAAAGAACCGGATGCCGAAGAGAGGTTCAAGGAAATCAACGAGGCATATGGCGTGCTTAGCGATCCTGAAAAAAGGGCGGCTTATGACCGCTTTGGCCCCGAAGGCGTCAACTATCAGGGCATGCCAGATTTTACCAATATGGATCTCTCCGATATTCTCGAGGGCTTATTTGGATTTGGCGGTTTTGGCGGCATGCGTGGTTACAGCCGGCGAGCACGGAACGCACCTCGTCGCGGTGCGGACCTAAGCTCTAAAATTCGCATAAGCTTTGAGGAAGCCGCCTTTGGCACCGAAAAAGAAATTGAAATCACCCGCGATGAAAAGTGCCCAACCTGCGGCGGCAGTGGCGCTGAACCGGGTACGCGGCCAGTTACCTGCCCCACCTGTCATGGCAGCGGCGAAGTACGCCGTGTGCAGCAAACCTTCTTAGGCTCAATGGTGCAGGTGCAAACCTGCCCCACCTGCAACGGTCATGGAGAGGTTATTGAGCATCCTTGCCATACCTGCCGCGGAACTGGGCTCACCCGCCGCACGAGCAAGCGCACAGTAAGCATTCCTGCCGGCGTGGATAATGGCAATCAGATCCGCATCATCGGCGAAGGCCAGCCTGGTATTCATGGCGGACCCAGCGGTAATTTCTACCTCGAGCTGGAAGTTGAACCGCATCCATACTTCCGACGCAGCGGCAATGATGTGCTGCTGGACGTCGATATCAACATTGCTCAGGCAGCTCTCGGAGACGAAATCACCATTCCAACCTTGGATGGCGAGGAAAAGCTGCGCATTCCCCCTGGCACGCAACCCGGAAAAGTGTTCCGACTGCGTAACAAAGGCATCCCTGTGCTGAATCGCAACAGCCGAGGTGATCAATTAGTCACCGTGAATGTGCAAATTCCAACCCAGCTGACCGAAGAGCAAAAAGCTTTGATGGAATCGTTAGGGAAGACTATGGGGGGTGAAATTAAAATCCAAGAGCGCAGCTTCTTAGATAAACTCAGGGACATGCTCGGTGGCTGAGGCAAGGCGCACCTGGCTGGAAGTTTCGCTCGCGTGTAATGGGGAGTTAGCCGAGGCGGCAGCAGAAATTTTAGCGCGCTTTGCACCCTCCGGCGTAGTAATCGAGGCTATTACCCAATTCGATCCAGAGCGGCATGAGTACGTGCCAACAGAGAAAGTCCGTGTTGCAGCCTTCCTGCCCCAAGATGAAGTACTGGAGAGTACACGATTACAGTTGGAAGAGGCTTATTGGCATCTGCGCCAAATCGCAAAATTACCAGATCTCCAATTTAAGCTCATCGAAGACCAGGATTGGATGGCAGCTTGGAAGGAGCACTACCAACCGCTTAAGATTGGCAAAAAATGGCTGGTGCTGCCTGCTTGGACCGCGGCTGATCCAGCTGAAAGCCGCACGATTGTGAACATTGACCCTGCTATGGCTTTTGGCACGGGCACACACCCAACCACCCAGCTGTGCTTGTTGGCTCTTGAAGACTATCTCGAACCAGACCAAACAGTCATCGACCTTGGATGTGGATCGGGCATCTTAGCCATTGCAGCGCTCAAAGCGGGTGCCGCGTTTGCCCTGGCACTCGATACAGACCCACAAGCAGTGCAGGCTACTCTACATAATGTCCATTTGAATGAAGTCCAAACTAATCTTCAGGTTGCACGAGGCTCCCTGGTTGATGTCCTTGATGGACGCTTTGAGCTTAAGCAAGCCCATCTTGTGTTGGCAAACATCTTAGCCCCCGTGCTTGTACAGCTTTTTAAAGAAGGATTATCACGATTGGTCCAGCCAGGCGGTAGTATCGTTCTTTCTGGGATTTTAGAAAATCAGGCAGATGAGGTGTTAGCCGCAGGAAGCGAAACTGGCTTAGAACTGCACCAGCGTTACCAGGCTGAGGATTGGATCGCCCTCGTGATGCGCTAAGCTGAGTGAAAATAGACCTCGCAAGCCAGTCACTCTGAGGGGATATTTTTAATTCCGTTTTCTAAGCAATTTTAGTCCCCTTGCTGCCCATCAGGTATAATAAAAATTGAGGATAGAAAGGAGACAGCTATGGCAATAATCACGATTTCTCGCGAGCTGGGTACAGGCGGGGGCTTGATTACTCAAATGATTGTAAACACGCTCAACTACCGGCAGGCAGATAAAGAGCTCATCGGTAAAATCATGCTTAAATATGGGGTGCTCACCTTTCATGAGGTTTATGACTCAGTGCATACGCTTTGGTCACGCTTAGATAGCCGCGACAAACAAGTTGTCAACTTGCTCAACCAAACCATCAAAGCATTTGCCAAACGGGATAACACGCTGATTATTGGCCGCGGTGGCTTTGTGGTGCTGAAGGACTATCAAAACGTACTCAATGTATTGCTGCGCGCACCTTTTGAATACCGCGTGCGCAACGCCATGCAGACTGAGCAGATTGATGACATTCTCGAAGCTGAAAAAGCTGTGCGGCAAAACGATGAAGTCCGCCAAAGCTTCTTGCAAACTTTTTATGATGTTGATCCCAACGATGCGCGCGGTTTCAACTTAGTGATCGATACCAGCCGCGTTCCGCTCAACTTAGCGGGGCGTTGGATTATGGAAGGAGCCAAGGCGATTGACGCCCGACGCATCAAACCAGAATTTAGCTCGCTTCAAGCTGAGGTTGACTCTGTCTTGCTCAAGACGATTGAAGAAGTGCTCGCCGCGCCGAAGTGAGCTAAAATGTTTAATAAATCAGCGCGGCAAGATAGATCGACAAAAGTCCAAGGATCACGAAAACTTCGCCAATGATGGCAACACGATTGCCAATGAATTTTTGTTTAGCGATTTCGGAAGTGATGTGAATTTCGGAAGCAAGCTGAGCGATACTTTCCTCTGCAGTGAGATTGACTATTAAAATCTTGCTTTCTTCTTCACTGCGGCCTGCATAATCACTAAAAAACAATGTGCCAGGTTTTAATGGTTTGTTCATTCGTGGAAAAATAACATAAATTGTTGCACCGAAAACTGTAAGAATTCCACAAGACAAAAAGATTAGAGAAATAACCACGATTGTCCTTGGATAATGGGATGAAGTTAGAAAGAATAGTTTTAGAAATTCAGATTTATCAAATAGTATCGTAATAATAATACTGCTCAGTGATAATAGAATTGTAGCTTTTGTATCAGAAAAACGAATAGCTTCATCATTTCGTTCTAAGGCCAATTTCGCAAGTTCAAAATTTTCATTTATTTCAGATTCCATCAAATTCCTCTGCTCATTCACAGCTAAAAGTAAAAAAACCATAAAAAAATAGTTATGGCTCTAAATCGATTAAGCTTTGAAGTAAAATTGTCAGTTTTTCCACCGCTTCACAAACGAAGCGGTAATCCGCTCGAGCTAAAAGCTTACTGAAATTTGCTGTGGCATAACTGGAGCTCACTTTATTATCATCCGTGCCACTCACAGCCCAATAAAGCTGAGCATTACTCCAATCTGGGTGTTCTTCCACCAGCTGAATAGCAAGGTTTTGCTGTGGGGTGCGTGCCTCGACATGTTGCATGATGCAATGCAAATAGATTTCAAGTGCTGAGTTTAGTTCTTTATTATCGCTTCCGTATAAATTATAGCGAAAATCTAATTTAGAAATTGATTTGAGCACTTCTGAAGTCGGTTCTTGTTTAAGCTCTTTGAGTGCATCGGAAGCGCGCCAGATGGCTGGACCATTGATTCGATGTTGATCTGTACGATTTTCTGGCTCAAGTTTACCTACCCCAACACCTACATAAAATCTAACCTTATATGTATTTGCTATTTGATGAAATTTGAAAAAAGCTCGAAATCCAGCAGAAATGGTTGTAAAAACAGCGAAAAGTTCATCCCCCGCCCTTAATTTAAATGGGATAATCCAATCGGCATCAGCTTGTTTATTTAGCGTCTCAACAATTTCAGGCAATAACTTAGATTTTGATGATTGTCTTGAGCCTATCATGTCTGCAATAATACAAATAAAGTTATCGGGGTGCATTTGTTCACTCATAGAATAATATTTGCTTTTATGAGACATGGTGTAACTCCAAATTTTAGGGTCGGATCAATTCGTATTATCTGGTTTGAAGCCTAAAACCTCAAGTTTGATTCGGCTTTTCCCCTTCCTCCCCACTGCCTAAGGCTTTCCCTTGTTGTTGGTCTGTGCGCAAACGCGGTGTCCCTCTGCCGCGCAGATGCACTTGGTCAAACCACTCAGGCTTGATGGCAAGCTCATTCCCACTCAGCAATCCAAAGATGCCTTCTTGTGGGTCGGGCCCAGCCGGCTTGTAAGGCGCTATCAGGCTCTCATCCGGTTCTTGGTAATCATCCGGTTCGGTATAAGCGGAAATGTAGCCTTCGAAGTTGCGCAGGACGACCTTATCACGCGAGGCGGAAAGCACATAATTGGGCATCACCGGGATCTTCCCGCCGCCGCCAGGCGCATCAACCACATATGTGGGTACGCAAAGACCAGAGGTGTGCCCACGCAGCGCCTCCATAATCTCCAAGCCCTTAGCCACTGTGGTGCGGAAATGTCCCGCACCTTCAACCAAGTCGCACTGGTAGATGTAATAAGGGCGCACACGGATACGCACCAAGTCCTGCACCAGCTTTCGCATCAGATAGGGGTCGTCATTAACGCCAGCCAGCAGCACAGATTGATTCCCGAGCGGGATGCCGGCTCGGCTGAGTTTATCGCAAGCCTCCGCCAGCTCAGCGGTAATTTCATTGGGATGGTTCACATGAATGTTGAGCCATAGCGGGTGAAAGCGCTGCAGCAAATCACAAAGGGCATCATCGACGCGCTGGGGCATAAACACCGGCACGCGCGTGCCGATGCGGATGATCTCCACATGCGGGATTTCCCGTAAAGCTGTCAGCACACGCTCTAGCATCTTGGGCGCCATCGTGAGCGGGTCACCGCCCGAAATGAGCACATCACGAATCTGGGGGGTGTTGCGAATATAGTCTAACTGGACTTCAAAATAGCGGCTGGAAATGGCTTGGTGCGGGTCGCCAACCAAGCGCGAGCGCGTGCAGTAGCGGCAATAGCTGGCACACTGGTTTGTCACCAGCATCAGCACTCGGTCTGGGTAGCGGTGCACCAAACCCGGCACCGGAGAATGTGCATCTTCTGCCAGCGAGTCTTCCATCATGCCGCTGAAGGGCAGGATTTCCTTTTCCGTGGGGATTACCTGCCGGCGAATTGGATCCAGCGGGTCCGCGGGGTCAATCAGCGAGGCAAAATAAGGGGTAATATCCACGCGGAAGAGGTCGGGGGTGCTGAGGGCTTTGCGCTCGCTCTCGGTGAGAGGGAAGAGCTGCTCGAAATCTGCGACGGTATTAAGGCGGTGGCTAAGCTGCCAATGCCAGTCATTCCACTGCTCATCGGGAACATCCTGGAAAACTGGCGCGCGTTTAGATGGGAATGGGGTGTTGGGCATATCCTCTCCTTAATCGGTATGTAGTGATGTTATTGTAACTTAAAAGGGGGCTCATGTCTTGGTATGGTACCCTACGGGAAGGCTTCGCGCTATCCTAACCATAAAAGGCATTTGATTTATGGGTCTCCAAGACACTTACAAACCTATTATGACAATCGTTGATCATAACTGCTTGTAAAGAAGGAGACTTGCGGTCAACTTCCTCGCTCGGTCTGGAGACCGGCGAGAACAAAGAGAGCCCTCTCGCGCCCATATTCCTTTTAACACACCTAAAACACTGTTCACATCCGTGCTCAAGCGAAGGCTTCGCGAAGGTTCGGGGGAAAATTACTATTCTCTAGAGATTTCAAAAACATTGCTTAATTATTTGAACACGAAAGAAATATTGTTTATACTCATCAGTAACTAAACCCATGGTAACATGAGAATAAAATAATCAAAAATAGATTGTTATTACTCAATTGAGGTGGTAATACATTATCTAAGAGTATATAATTAATACATTCTTGGAGGCATGAACGTCAGGCAAAAATCAACATGTTGTTCCAACTCCAAATGGTGGCTGGGCAGTTCGGTGAAGGTAATTCCAAAGTTACAAAGAAGACTTCAACAAAAAGCGAAGCAGAAGAAAAAGCACGTGAAATTGCGAAGAACCAAAGATCAGAAGTAGTTATTTATGGAAAGAATGGAAAGATTCAGGACAGAGACAGTTACGGAAATGATCCATGTCCACCAAAAGATAAGAAACATTAAGATAAATTAATTTAAATTTTGCAGTAATAATGTTTACCAGTTATTAATATTCACAAGTTAATGTATCCGAATACATTTACGAAACAAAGATTTTTCTATCTGCCCATATAATTTGAATAAATAAAATCAAAATAGGCTTGAAACCTTAGACAAATTACGCAATCCATTTTTTATTTAGAGGATTCGAATTTACATATCTTTGTATCCCCATAAATTTTCTTTGAAATAACTATATAATCCAGTGGGGTTTTTAATTTCTTGGGTGAAATAATGCCTTTAATTGATCTATCAGCTGACAAGATCTTAAAAGGGCCTGTAGAACGCAAAAAACTATCATCAGTTGAAGAATAATAAATTTTTTTATTCATGTCGCTTACCTTTTTTAAGATATCTCATTTCCAAAATAAGACCATCCTGATGATGCTCGTAAAACATTTACGGCCAAATTCATATCGGGCAATCTTACTGCATTAATTTTTAACTTTGTATGAAACTCGCTCCTACACCGAATACTTTCAACAGTAGCTTGAAATAGATCATAGTCAATAGGGGGTATTGAAACAATATTTATTTGTTGCAATATACTATTGTAGACTTGTTGCTTCAAATCGGTAGGCAAGTTAACTGGCAGTTGAATTTGAGGTACTGGACCAATTAATGTAGATATATCTTTATCTTTTAGGATGACCTCACTAGGATCAAACGGATCGTTACATTTCATTTCTAATTCTAAATCTTGCCAAACTTCCCAAAGTAATCCTTCTAATTCAGAAGGAGGTTTTATAACTGGAAGACCGATTTTCTTTGCTTCACTCAGGCCTAATGGATAACCATGGTGGTAAAACGACTTGTTTAATGCCTCTGCAATAGATTTAGCCCTGTTACTGTCACCTAAATGCATATTTAATAACTTTTCTCCCATTGAAAGAGCTAATTGCGAACTTCTTTTCGCAACCCCAATGGGTATTGAGCCAACTTCTTTGCATACAAGCTCAAATGCACGTTCGAGCTGTTCTTGATCTGAAATGCCCACATCTGTTTTAATAAAATCAAAATAGTTCCGTAAATCTTCAGATCCAAACTGAATAATCTCAGGCTCATGGATTTCAGGATTCTCAAGATTACGTTTCTGATAACTCAGCTGTGGATCAACTGGGCCTAAATTTGAAAAAGGATGCATAATAATTTCATCACAACCCAATGCCAACAATGTAGCAGCACTATAAGCTGCATAGGGTAAAAGAATACTTATTCTAGTAAATTTTTCTCGGAGCATGCTAATTATTCGCCAAGAAACTATTGGATCACCGCCATTACTCACTACTAAAATATCTAATAATTTGCTATCATTTGGTAACATTAATAGTTGCTTTATAAATTGGGGAATTACATCAGACGCCATTTGTCCACTTGCATTTTGACGCGAACTAGTTATATACACAATTAATGGTCTCTGTCTAATTTCTTCTATTTTTTTATAGGTATTAATTCTGTCATTATACATTTGTACCTCTTTGATAAAGGTTTACTATCTTTATTTATTATAAACTCATTTCAGGAGATTAATTAATTTTTCCCCCCCCATTTTTCCCTGCTTGCGGAACTGGGTCTCATAGAGCTCGGCATACAAGCCGTTCAGCTGCAACAGCGCAGCATGGCTGCCGCGCTCCACAATCCGCCCGCGATCCATCACAAAAATCACATCGGCAGAGAGTATGGTGCTCAGGCGGTGGGCAATCACGATGCTGGTGCGCTCGGTGAAGACGCGTGCCATAGCTTCCTGAATGAGCGCCTCAGATTCACTATCCAAAGAGCTCGTGGCTTCATCCAAGACCATAATGGGTGGATTCTTGAGCAGCACACGCGCCAGCGCTAGTCTCTGCTTTTCACCTCCGCTCATGCGGTAGCCGCGCTCGCCTACCACAGTCAGGTAGCCATCCGGCAGTGCGCTGATGAATTGGTGAATATTGGCGGTGCGCGCCACGCGCTCCACTTCCTCGCGGGTGGCATCAGGTTTGGCGTAAAGCAGGTTCGCCAAGATAGTATCGTGGAAGAGGTAAGGTTCCTGTGTGACCATGCCAATAGCATTGGTGAGATCGGCGCGGCTCAGGCTGCGCAGATCATGCCCATCCAATCTGATGACGCCCCGGGTTGGGTCGTAAAGGCGCAGCATCAGGTAAGTGAGTGTCGTTTTGCCGGCACCGCTCGGACCCACCAGAGCCACTAACTGTTTCGGTTCAATCACCAAATTGATATCTTCTAAAGCATACTCTCTGGCTTGGTTGCGCGGCTCTTCCACCGGCAACGGCATGGTAATCCCACTCTCGAAAGCTAAGCCTTCGGTTACTAATTCAGGCACGTTCGGGCGATAAACCTCCTGCAATAAACCCTCTCTGCCTTCGGGATACTTAAACCAGACCTCTTCAAAGCTAATTTGCCCATGCACGGTGCCCAGCCTGAGAGGCTCAGGCGGGTCTTGGATATCAGGCTGCAAGTCCAACACCTCGAATACGCGCTCAAAGCTCACTAGTGAGGTGGCAAACTCCACCGGCGCATTGACCAGCGCTTGGAAGGCGCCATAAAGCTGCGCTAAGTAACTGGCAAAGGCAATGATGGTGCCCAGTGTGAACGTGCCGGCTATGACCATGCTGCCCCCCAAGCCCCAGACCAGGGCTGTGCCGATTGCCATCAGGACGCTCAGCAGTACCATAAATGAACGTGCTGTGGTTGCCCGGCGGATACCTAAGTCATGCACTTCGCGTGCATGCGCACTAAAGCGTTTGGTTTCATCTTGCTGCCGTCCAAAAAGCTTGACCAGCAGCGCCCCGCCTATGTTCAGCGTCTCGCCTAAATTGGCGTTCATGCGCGCATTCACTTCCATCTGCTGACGGGAGATGCGCCGTAATACCTTGCCCAATTTTTGGGCTGCCAAAACAAATAGCGGTACAATCACCGCGCTGAGCAACGTCAGCTGCCAATTGAGCGTAAACATCACCACCAGCAGGCTTGCCACTTGGATGACATTCGTCACCAAGCTCACCAGCGTGCGGTTGACGGCGTTTTGCGCCTCGACCACATCGTTATTCAGCCGGCTGATCATCTCACCCAGCGGCGTGTTGACAAAAAAGTGCAGCGGCATGCTCTGGAAATGGTCGTAGAGCGCCACGCGCAAGTCGTAAATCACACCTTCGCCCACGCGGGCGCTGAAATAGCGCTCTACGAGTTGGAATGCGCCACTCAGCAGCGGAACAACAAAGAGGGCGATCGCATAAAGCACCAAGAGGTGCGTGTCCTTGTTGGGGAGAACGACGTCTACCAGCTGACGCATGATGAGGGGGTTGAGCAGATGGAGCAGCGTGGTGATAAGAATTGCGCCGAGTGAACCTAAAATGCCGCCTAGATAGGGCTTTGCATATTGCCAGACGCGTTTTAAGATTTCTTTATTGATGGTCGGCTTTTCATCACTGGCACGGATGAAGCCTCTCCAAGGATGTCTGCTGCTCATGATTCTCTCACGATTATTGTACCCTGCCAGCCGCTGTTTAGCGCCAAACTGTGCGAGACTTGTTCTTACCGGTCTACTGAGTGCGTAGCCTACCCGTAGGGTACCGAGTTTGATCGTTCTCGCCGGTCTACTGAGTGCGTAGCCTACCCGTAGGGTACCGATCTAGTGTAGTCTTGTTCTCGCCGGTCTCTGACCGAGCGAGTGGGTTCGACCGAAGGTCTCACAACCATGCCTGGTCAGGAGAGTGCAAAGCCTGCCCGTAGGGCACCATGCAAAAACAATGTTTTCATGTTCTCGCCGGTCTACTGAGTGCGTAGCCTACCCGTAGGGTACCGATTTAGTGTGGTCTTGTTCTCGCCGGTCTCCTGAGTGCGTAGCCTACCCGTAGGGTACCGAGCGAGTGGGTTCTACCGAAGGTCTCACAACCATGCCTGGTCAGGACAGTGCGTAGCCTACCCGTAGGGTGCCAGGCAAAAACAAGAGCTCGGCACCAATCTGTGCGAGACTACCTTTTAGAAAATCAGGCACTTTCTGCATTATAATCTTTTCGACGAATAAACAAGGAAATTATTATGAGGAAAATATCACTAACCGGCATTAAACCCACCGGCTCCCCGCATATTGGCAATTACTTTGGCATGTATAAACCTGCCATCGCCCTCACCGAAACTTACCTCGGTATGTATTTTGTCGCTGACCTGCACGCGCTAACCACCACACCGACACCTCAAGAGCTGCAAACACTCATTTATGATGTAGCTGCCAGTTGGATTGCACTTGGTTTGGACGTAGAAAAAGCAATCTTCTTCCGCCAGTCAGCTATCCCAGAAATCCCCCAGTGCACATGGCTGCTCTCCTGCGTCACGTCCAAAGGTTTGATGAACCGCGCGCACGCCTATAAAGCCCAGGTGGAAAAGAACATCGAGCTGGGGCACGACCCAGATGACGGTGTGAACATGGGGTTGTATAACTACCCGGTACTTATGGCAGCCGATATCCTCCTTTACGATTCGGATGTGGTGCCCGTTGGGCAGGACCAAAAGCAACACATCGAGATTACCCGAGACATCGCCGAGAATTTCAACCGCATCTATGGGCAGACGCTCAAGCTGCCCGAAGGCATCATCCCGGAGGATGTGCAATCCGTGCCCGGTATTGACGGGCGCAAGATGAGCAAAAGCTACAACAACACCCTGCCTATCTTTGCCTCGGAAAAAGCCTTGCGCAAGCAGGTTATGCGCATCGTGACCGATAGCAAAACGCCTGAAGAACCTAAAGACCCGGATAGCGATAATCTGTACCAGATTTACCGTTTGTTTGCACCGGCAGAGCGCCTGCAAGAGGTGCGCAGCCTCTATATTCATGGCGGGCTGGCTTATGGTGCACTCAAGCAGGAGCTGGCCGAGCTGATGCTGGCGACTTTTGCCGAGCCGCGGCGCAAATATACTGAGCTTATCAACGATCACGCCTATCTGGATGCCATCCTGGCGGCAGGCGCCGAAAAAGCACGCGCCATCGCACAGCCGGTGTTAGCGCGCATGCGTAAAGCCGTCGGGCTTGACCACTAAGGAGGAAAAAGCATGATTTCCAACTTCACTTTCTATAACCCCACCCGCATCGTTTTTGGAAGCGGCTCAATCCCCCGGCTCAACAAGCTCATCCCCAAAAAAGCCAAGGTCATGCTGCTTTATGGCGGCGGATCCATAATGAAAAATGGCATTTATGACCAAGTGGTCACGGCGCTCAAAAAGCGTGAGGTGCTGGAGTTTGGCGGCATTGAGCCCAACCCAGATTACGACACGCTCATGAAAGCCGTCAAGCAAGTGAAGAAGAAGCAGGTAGATTACCTATTAGCCGTGGGCGGCGGATCGGTAATTGACGGCACCAAGTTTGTCTCTGTAGCAGCTGCCTATCAAGGCGACGACCCTTGGGAAATTGTCGCTGGTGATGGGCTCAAAAAGGTCAAAAAGGCTGTCCCGTTTGGCACGGTGCTCACCTTACCCGCCACCGGCAGCGAGATGAATCACAACGCGGTTATTTCTCGCCGCAGCACACAAGAGAAACTTTCCTTCGGTAGTGACTTGGTCTTCCCGCAGTTTTCTATTTTAGATCCCGAGACGACTTACTCTTTGCCTCAAAAGCAAATTCGCAACGGGATTGTGGATGCTTATGTGCATGTGCTGGAACAATACCTCACCTACCCCGTTGGGCAGATTTTGCAGGACCGGCAAGCCGAAGCACTCTTGCTCTCCCTGATCGAGGTAGCGCCAAAAGCGATGCAATTCCCGCCAGATTACAATGCCCGGGCTAATTTCATGTGGACTGCCACGAACGCACTCAATCACCTGATCAACCGCGGCGTGCCCGAGGACTGGGCAACGCATGATATTGGCCATGAGCTTACCGCGCTTTATGGTTTAGCGCATGCCGAGACCTTAGCTGCCGTGCTGCCATGGCTGATGTGGTACAAGCGCAAAGAAAAGCAAGCCAAGCTGCTGCAATATGGTTACCGCGTCTTTGGCATAAAAACACAAAAATATTCCGAACGCATCGATAAGACAATCGAAGCGACTGCGGCATTTTTCCACAGCTTAGGCATGCCCACCACCTTGACGGCTTATGGTATCGACCCTGATGAGGCTGCGGAGCGCGTGGGCTCACGCATTGATGCCCGCGGCTGGCAGCTTGGTGAGCATCACGATATCACCGGTAAAGATGTGGCTGCCATATTGCGCCTTAGCCAGTAGCTTTGCTGCTATAGGGAATACGATAGAGCGCTGATTTAGCGCTCTATGTTTTATGGGGTTTGAATAGGTTCACGAGCAGCGCTAAGAAAAGCTTTAGTGCCATCACCACATAGTAAAACCAGTTAAACAGAAAGAAATAGTCTTTGGCGAAGTGCTTGCGGTAATAGAGGTAGTAAGAGCGATGCCACTGGTAAATGGATTGTACTGGCTGTGCTTTGGACCCTCCTTGCCCGCCGTAGTGCACAATCTTAGCCAGAGGCACGTACATCACCTTCCAGCCGGCTTGGCGTGCCCGCAAGCAGTAATCGCTATCTTCCTGATAAGCAAAGAACTGCTCATCAAAGGCGCCTACCTGCTGCCAGGTTTCGCGGCGGATGAACATGGACGAGCCAGAGACTGCTTTTACTTCAGCAATTTCGTCCTCCGGCAGCCAGCTGAGCAAGTAGCCATTGAGCTTGCGGCTGCGCGGGAAGAGCTTACCTAAGCCCAAAAAGTAACCAAATACTTCCGCTGGCCGCGCGTCACCACGCCGGCTCTGTGCCTGGAAGCTGCCATCCGGGTTTAACACCTTTGGAATAGCAATGCCTACCTCCGGATTAGCTCTGAGATAAGCGACCAAAGGGGTAAACACATCCTCCACCAGCTGGGTATCTGGGTTGAGCAGCACAAAAAAATCTCCTTGTGCCACAGCCAACATCTGATTGACGGGTTGTGTGAAGCCCCGGTTTTCTTCGTTCTGGATGAGACGTACCTGAGGAAAATTTTGCGCTAGCATCTCCGCCGTGCCATCCGTGGAGGCATTATCGGCGACGATAATTTCATAACTTAGTGCCGGGTTATATTGCTGAATTGACTCTAAGCATGCCCGCAGATATTCGCGCGCGTTGAGGGTAATAATGCAAATGGAAAGGTCCATGTGTAAGCGCTTTTCCCATCATGCTTTTTTGATGGTTAAGTGTATCACGCGCAGAAAACTATAAACTTAGGACTGTTGCAGCCAAATTTCCGCGCCCGGAGGGATCTCAGGTATTTCTAATTTGCTGCCTTGGGAATGCGCTTTTGCGTCACTGAAAAATCCTTCATAAATCGCGGAGGTTGGGAGGGCTGCCTGTGGCAAGTGCAGCGTTTGCGGTAAAAGCGTCTTATGGCTACGGTTTGCACTCACCAAGATATGTTCATCCCCGAGCACACGCTGATATAACAGCATGTCCTCATTGCCATAAAGCACTTGGAATGCGCCTTCTGCCAACACAGGACTGCGCTTGCGCAAGGCAATCAGCTGCCGGTAAAAATTGAGCAAATCCTGATCCCAGGTGCTCTCATCCCATGGGAAACAATTGCGGCTGCCAAAACTTTCTGCATTTTCAAGCCCGATTTCATCGCCGTAATAGAGGCAGGGCACACCCGGAAAGGTAAACTGGATGACTGCAGCCATGCGCAGAAGCTGCTTATCGCCGCCCAGCGCGGTGAGCGCACGCGGCACGTCATGGCTGTCGATTATATTGAACTGCTGCAAAGCAACCGCCCAAGGAATCGCAGCCAGATTCTCGCCCCAGGCTTTGAGCACTATTTCGGTAGGCCAAGGCTGCTCAGCAGCAAGCTTCCCCTTCCAGCCCACGGCGTTCTGGCGGAAGGGCTTCAACCAGAAAAACAGCGGGTTATAAAAGCCAAAATAGTTCATTACCCCGTCCCATTGATCGCCTTGCAACTGGGAGGTAGCCTCAAAAAAATTCTCAGCCATTAGATACGCTTCTGGCTTGGTCTGCTTGACTGCCTGCCGAATTTGCGGGATGATGGTATGCCCTAACTGCTGATCATTTTGGCGCGCAAGCATATTCCCGGCGTCAACACGCCACCCGTCAGCCTCAAAGGGCGGGCGCAGCCAGTAGCGGAAGGCGCTCTGCTCGCCGGCAAACATGAGCTTGCACAGCTCAGGGGCGCGATAATTCAGCTTGGGCAGCGAGCCAAAACCCAACCAAGATTCGTAACGCTCTGCTGCGTGGTCGATAAAGAAATACTGCGCTTCTTGGCTGCTTGGATCTTGCCGAGCTTTCTGAAACCAAGGGTGTCCTATGCCGCAATGGTTAGGGACGATATCCAAAATATAACGCATACCCCGCTCGTGAAGTGCCTGGGCTAAATCTACCAAGGCTTCGTCCCCACCTACAACCGGATCCACATGAAAGTAATCACACACATCATAACGGTGATTCGTAAAAGCCGTGAAAATTGGGTTGAGGTAGAGTGCATTCACCCCTAACTGCTCAAGATAATCGATGTGCTGTTGGATGCCTGCCAGGTCGCCGCCATAGAAAGGAAGCAAACCCGGCTCATGCGGGGCTGGCTGCCCCCAAGGGAAGGTCTGGCGATGCCAGTTCTGGTAAGGGAGCGTTTCTTCCTGTGGATCGTTGCTGGGGTCGCCATTGGCAAAGCGGTCCGGGAAAATCTGATAAAAGACCGCCTGTTGCAGCCAAGGGATGGGAGGGGTATCAACCAGAAGCTTAAAATCAAAAAGTTCAAAGGGTAATGCCTGTCCAACACCAGCAGCATTGAGCCACCAAACTGCTTCCTTAGTTTGGATCGCAAAGCGGTAAGGCACGCGGTGTTCAAACACGGTAAGCTCTGTGTGCCACCAGCGCCAGCCCTCTTCTTCGTGCTCTGGCTGCAGCGTGGTGAGCTGCTGCTCGCCGTTGGGAAAGGTGCGCAGCACAACCTGTTCAATCGGCGCAGATTCAGGCGCCCGCAGACGGATGGTAATCGTCTCCCCCAAAGTGGGGTACGGATTGCTCAGATAATCCCGTGTAGGGAAGTGCAGCAGGCAGCGCAGCCAGGTAGGGGGCAAGGTGGTGTTGGGCATAGTGGTCTCCTCAGAGCGAGAATTTTACCAAAAAGGGGTTAAATCGGATGGTAAACGCGCTTGTCAGCAATAAACTCACGCGTCGTTGAGCGGCTTAAAGCCTTCTCCTAAGGTCTCGCTCACCTGACCGACAACCATAAACGCGCTCGGGTCGATATCATGCACAAGGGTTTTCAAGCGAGTAACCTCTGCGGATGAAACCACGCAAAAGAGCATACATTTTTCTTCTTGAGTGTAACCTCCCATTACTGGAATAACGGTAACGCCACGCTCTAATTGTGTCTGAATGACAGTGATGATCTCATCTGGCTTTACAGTAATGATGTAGGTAGCCTTCGTAAAATTATACCCTTGTGAAACCATATCCGCAGCCACCCCGCTGATGTAAATAAGCATCAAACCATAGAGCGCTCTCTCCCATCCAAAGACAAAACCAGCCAGCAGCACCACAAGCGAATCGGTCATGAGATACGCCATGGAAATGGAGATACCGAAGTTGCGATTGAGAATGCGCCCTAATATATCCGTGCCGCCGCTCGTGCCGCGGCCAAGATACACGATGCCTAACCCCACACCTAAGGTGATGCCGCCGTAGAGGG
>DMCS01000011.1:19968-20404 GCA_003445715.1 Candidatus Mesolinea sp.
GCTGGCACCAAAAAGAGGCGTAGGCTCAAGGCTTGAATAAACGCGCCCAATAAAATGAGTAAATACTCCTTTATTGAGCGTGGAGAGAAATCGATTTGCTTGAAGAATTGACTGATGCTCACTGATAATTACCTCTTACCAATAAGTTGACGATGCATGATTATACGCTAAACAAAGCTTGATTTGATGCTAATTTCTCCTTATTCCCCTTGGTCTCATGAATGCGAAGCCTGCTAATAGGGTATAGTGCCAGATCAGGGTATTCTTAATTTTAATACAACAATTTCCATTTTGTTATATAAGGGAGAGAACTACTTTGGACTTATGTTGAACCCCCATAAACTTTGTACATAATTATGTCATGGCTAAATAGAAATGTCCTAATGCTTGCAATTTAGAAATGTCCTGTTCAATGGATAAAGTCGCCAGTCTGGGT
>DMCS01000100.1 GCA_003445715.1 Candidatus Mesolinea sp.
AGCCAAGGCTTTTGCCCCCACGGCTCCTCCAGTAGTGCCCTCTGCTGAGTCGTAGATAACCGCAAGGGCATCCCCAGGACGGATGACAACTCATTTTGCAAATCATGCCGATCCTGCGGGTCAAAGCTATCCAGATAAGCGTCCAAGATGTCATTGCGCTCAGCTAATTGCGCCTTGAGGCTTTGTTCAGTTTTATCGAGTAAAGCATGTACGCTCTCCAGCATGTGCGCATCCTCAGCCGAGAGGGCATCTTCGGCTAACTCGAGCAGCTTTTCCGCTAGTTCTTCCTCATCAGCTGGCGTGCCAAGCTGCGCGAGCGCCATGCGGAAGGGGAAGGATGGATAGCTTGCCCAAGGGGTATCGATGGTCGGCTGGATTTCCTCTAAGTAAGCCAGCAGCTTCCAAGGACCTTCGGGATCTTCCATGGCGTTCTGCACGCGTGGTCCTATCTCAGTGCGCAGCATCTCGATTACGTCTTCGCGTAAATCAGACTTTTTGAAGATTGCATCTCGTTGGGCGTAGATGCGCTGGCGTTGGTCGTTGAGCACGTCGTCATATTCCAGCAAGTGCTTGCGGACATCAAAGTTTGCGCCTTCCACCCGTGTTTGCGATTGCTCCACAAGCCTGCCAATCAAATTAGCTTCGATGGGCATGTTTTCATCAAAATTGAAGCGATTGAGCATCCCCTGCACTTGTTCTCCGCCAAACAGGCGCATCAGGTCATCTTCTAAGGAGAGATAGAACCGTGAGGAGCCTGGGTCACCTTGGCGGGCAGCTCGGCCGCGCAGCTGGTTATCGATACGCCGGGCTTCGTGCCGTTCAGAGCCGATCACGTGCAAGCCGCCAAGCTCACGCACTTTGCGCATATTGTTCATGTGTTCAATGAATTCACTAACAGCAGCTTGCTGTTCCTCATCTAGCTGAGAGTTCAGGCTTTGCAAAGCAGCTAAACGCTCTTCCATGGTCATGTTGTAGGGGTCTACGCCGGCAACATTGGTCAAGACCTGATTTACTTGCGCGAGCAAAGTCTCAGGGATCTCGCCGCCCAGTTTGATGTCGACACCGCGGCCAGCCATGTTGGTTGCAATAGTTACAGCGCCAAAAGCGCCAGCGCCCGCAATAATCAGCGATTCTTCGGTGTGCTTGCGCGCATTCAAAACCTGATGGGGAATGCCCGTATCAAAAATTGCTTGCAAACGTTGCCAATCCTTTTCCTCCAACTTGAGCGCGCGCAACAACAACGGTCGATTGCTCTCATCGCTCAGGTCGAGCGTGGTAATGCCGTAGTTACTCGCCAGCCTGCGCAGCTCGGGCATGCGCAGTGTATGGAGTGGTTGATTGAGCATCTCCAGCTCGGGTGGCGCGGTGAAGTTTTCGCTTTTGGGGTCATTTTCGGCTTTCCAAGCCTCGCGGATGAGTACAGTTTGCAGCAATCTGCGCACCTGCTCGGCGGAAAGGCGCTCCGAGAGGCGCTCAGAGCTCTCTACCGAGGCGCTGCCGATCAACTGCGGCCTGCCGATGACGTGGTAATGGATAATTTCCAGTACAATGGCGCGTAGCTTACCTTCAGCTGTGCGGTAAATGACGTCAGGATAATCCTTGCGTTTGAAGAAAAGCGGCTTATTCTGCGGGTCAGAAGCAGCAGCGTAGTAGCTGTACTTATAGCCCTCCTCATCTTTCGCCTCCAGCTCCTCCAAGTCCGAATTGGGGCGCATGGCGCGGTATTCCAAGTTGGTCGGGATCGCGAGCACATCCAAGCCATAGATGCGGTAAAACTCCTCCTTCTCGGTTAGGGCTGTACCGGTCATACCGGCTAACTTTTTGTACATGCGGAAGTAATTTTGGATGGTGATGGTAGCTTGGGTGACGTTTTCGGCTTGCACCTTCACGCCCTCTTTAGCTTCAATGGCTTGATGCAGCCCATCGGACCAGCGTCGGCCGGGCATCATGCGGCCAGTGAACTCATCCACGATAATCACCTGGCTGTTTTGCACGATGTAGTCTTTATTGCGATGGAAGAGGAACTGCGCGCGTAAGCTCTGCTCTAGAAAGCCTAACAAGCGGGCTTGCTCTGGTGAGATATCCTCTGGGCGCTCCGGATCCGAAAGCGGCATGCCGAGCATGTCTTCCACATGCGCCATGCCGATTTCCGTCAGGCTGACGGTGCGGTCTTTCTCATCCACTTCGTAATCCTCAGGGTTGAGCGCCTTGGCGATCTGCGCCATGCGGATGTAGTATTCAGCGTCTTCATGCGAGGGACCGGAGATAATCAGCGGGGTGCGGGCTTCATCAATCAGGATGTTATCCACCTCATCGATGATGGCGTAGTGGTGTCCGCGTTGCACGCGCATCTCCAAGCTCATGGTAATGTTATCGCGCAGGTAGTCGAAGCCAAACTCGGAGTTGGTGCCGTAAGTGATATCAGCCTGGTAGGCTTCCGCGCGGCGCACCGGACGCAGCAGGTTGGTCTCTTCGCGAAGGGAGTGTTCTTCTGGGTCGTAGATGTAGGCTACTTGGTTGCCATCAGCGCTGGTAGACATCTGCAGCACGCCCACCTTGAGGCCTAAAAGGTCATAAATTGGTCCCATCCAGCGGGCATCGCGCCGGGCGAGGTAATCGTTGACCGTTACAAGATGCGCGCCTTTACCCTCCAGTGCATTGAGGTAAAGTGGCAAGGTGGCGGCTAAGGTTTTGCCCTCGCCGGTGCGCATCTCGGAAATGTTGCCCTCGTGCAGGTTGATGCCGCACATCAGCTGCACGTCGTAGTGGCGCAAGCCCAGCGTGCGTTTGCTGGCTTCGCGCACGGCGGCAAAAGCCTCGGGCAGCAGGTCATCGAGCGTTTCGCCCTGGCTGAGGCGCTGGCGGAATTCATCTGTCTTGGCGCGCAGGGCTTCGTTAGAAAGCGCTTCGAAGGTAGGCTCGAGCGCGTTGATTTGATCTACAACGGTGACCAGCCGGTCGAGTTGGCGTTTTTGCGAGTCTCCCGCGAAAATGTTGCTTATTTTTTTAAACATGCTTTAGGTATTTCCTTCATAAATTATGCCAAACCGGCTTGCGCCAGATTTGGCAGCTAGTGGGTATTATAGCATAAGGAAGCGAAGGTCAAAATTGCTTGTTTAGGTGATAAAATAACTTGGATCGCGCCGGTCTCCAGACCGAGCGCGGAGAGTGACCGCTAGGTCTCCCAGCTCACCTATGTTCGTGGCTCTCCTCTTCCGATTGGATAGGCACAACCGGAACATCCCCAACTTCCTGCTTCAACCAATATCCCGCCGAGGAATATCGCCAGTGTTCTGGCAGCCGCACATAACCCTTCCTGACCGGATTCTGATGGATGTAGTCCAGCTTCTCTTTCCAGAAATGCTCACTGAGCAAACCCTCCGCATGCCAGCTGGGCTGCCAAATCTGCCGGTTACGGTCGGCTAAGTCATTTGTGTGGATCACCTTAGCCAGCGTTTCCGGAAGATTGTCGTCAACATAATCCGCCAATCTTCTGCCTGTATATTTTCGTAAGTCTGACAATGCCTGCTGCAATCGGGTGTTATCAAACATCCTGTCAAACACGATCATATGTAGGTGGTTTGGCATGATCACGTATGCGTTGATTCGCAACCCCTTTTCCCTGACGCAATACCGCATGCTATCCATAAGAATTTGGGTAGGTTCTGGATTGATAAAAACTGGCAGCCAATCGATGATGGTAAAGGTGACAAAATAGACGTAAACCCCGTCTACAATTTTAAAACGATCCATAAGTTAATTATATGGTGTTTTTGTCAGGAGACCTAACGGTCGTCTTGCGCGCTCGGTACCCTACGGGTAGGCTACGCACTCTGGAGACCGGCGCGATCCGAGTTCTAAAAACCAAAAAAATTTTATAATAAATTAGCCTTGACATTTCACCAGGTTTGGGTGGAAATGGTGTAAAATTGTTATTAATGTGGATTTCCGATACTAATCATTTTAGGAGGATATTATGAAAAAGAAATTTCTGTTTGGTTTTACTCTGTTGGTTTTGATGTTTTCGGTCGTAGCCTGCGGATCTTCAGATGATGTGGTTGTGAATCCCCCGGACGAAGGAGAACTCACTGGCAATGAAGTCCAAACTCAAAAAGAAGCCACGAAAGCGCCGAAAGTGGGGACGGCTAGGAGCAATCCGGCACCCGTTGGTTCAGAGGTGATTGCGGATAATATGGCCTTTAAGATTCTAGGCGCCACTCGACCGGCTGATGAAATCATTATGGCCGGAAACCCGTTCAATACAGCCCCCGAAGAAGGGGAAGAGTATGTATTGGTCGAACTTCAAGCCACGTGCCAAAAATCATCAGATGAGCAATGCAGACTTAATCCATTTAACATATCTCTCATTGGATCGTCTGGAGTAATGCACGACTCTGAGATTATGGTGGCGGGCGTTGATGGTCTGCTTAAGTCCACGGAATTCTATGGTGGAGTAACAGTTTCAGGAACCCTGCCGTTCATTATCGGCCAGGAGGAAACTGACTTGATTTTGGTGTATGACCCCATTTTCGGAGATGCTTTTTATTTGGAAATTCCAAACTAATCCGTCAAGTGACGCGCAAAGACTTTCTAAATTCAAATAGGGCTGTCACAAAAGTACTTAAATTTCTTTTAGGACAGCCCAAAGTGGGAGTAAAGCCTCGAAATAAGTAATTTTGTGGGGCGAGTAGCCCAAAATTGGCTCAATTTAGAGGATAAAGTGGGGAATTAAAAAGGACTGTTTTTTTAGGGGCTCTGATTACGCGCTTGGTACCCTGCGGGTAGGCTTCGCAACCTCCCGACCATGCAAAGTTCGTGACTTCAGGTTTCAGAGAACCTAACGATCCTATGATGACAAGTAATAACAAAAATATCTGGAATGCGGAGACCTGCGGTCATTACCACTCGCTCGGTGCCCTACGGGTAGGCTGCGCACTCAGAGACCGGCGAGAACAAAGTTTTACGCGCTCGGTACCCTTCGGGTAGGCTACGCACTCAGGAGACTGGCGAGAATAGGGAGACCTGCGGTCAAGTTCCTCGCGCGGTCTGGAGACCGGCGAGAACTAGAGATGAGGCTAATTTGATAGTTTTTGAGAGCAGGACGTAGCAATAGAGAGTCAATTTCTTCTAAGATAGTGAAAATCTTATCAAAGTCTAGAGGAGTTCTTATGGAAACACAAGCAAGTGATATTCACGAAGAAAGCGCATCTAACTCAGCAGCGATTCAACCAGCCGAGCACCGGGAAGGTTTGCGCAAGACTGGCTGGATTATCCTTCTGGTGTTGGCGGTCGGCATTTTTATAGACCGCATCACCTTCAATCGCCTGTTGGGCGCCCAGTGGGCTATCTTCGTCAACCTGCTGTTGCTCGTGGTCTTTGTTGCTGCTAAGGTAGAGCAACGGCCGATCCCATGGCAGAGTTATTTGCTGGCTATTCCTATCAGCCTTACCGCGATCCTGACTTACTTTCGCCTGGAGCCCTATACCGTGATGGCACTGGTCGGCTTTTCACTTGTGGGCCTGGTTTATCTGGCTATCAGCCTGCTCAACGGGCAATGGTTAGTTTACCGGCTGCGCGAGGTGATCGTGCAGGGCTTGCGCCTGATTGGCTCGGCATTCATTGGCTTACCGATAGCGTTAATTCAGTCTTCCCATCATGAAGAGAGCGAAAGCACGCAGGAGAAATCTAAAGGGAAAGGTTGGGCTATCCTGCGCGGTGTGCTGATTGCCATTCCGCTGCTGGTCATTTTTGGGCTGCTCTTTTCGGCTGCTGACCCAATCTTCTCGGAGCGGATTTTCGGCGCCTTTTCGTGGCTGCGTATTGAGATTACCGATGAATTTGTGGCACAAGTGGTGCTTGTGCTGCTCTTTACTTATTTTGGCTTCGGAGCGCTTTGGCATGCGCTCACCAAATCGCAGCAGCCCCAACCGGTAGAGCCAGACCAGCCGCTCGTGCGTCCGTTTTTAGGCATGACGGAAAGCACCATTATCTTGGCGAGCCTGATCGTGCTCTTTGGGGCGTTTGTGCTGGTGCAGGTGCGTTATTTCTTTGGCGGCGGTGCCAATATCAGCGCGGAGGGCTACACCTACGCCGAATATGCGCGCCGCGGTTTTTTTGAGCTCGTCGTGGTGGCGCTCTTCACCTGGCTGGTGCATTATGGGCTCTCGTCTTTCACCCGGCGGGAGAGCCGGCGTGAACGCACCACTTTCACGCTCCTTGGCGTTTTGCTGCTGCTGCTCACCGGCGTGATCCTGGTCTCGGCGTTTCAGCGGCTCAGCCTCTACGAGGCGGCTTATGGCTTTACGCGCGACCGGCTGGTGGCGCATATTTTCATGATCTTTGTTGGATTGGCGCTCGTAGTCTCCATCGTCCTGGAGGCTACCCGCGGGCTCAAGCACATGGCGCTGAGCTTGCTGCTGGGTCTGCTGGCTTTCAGCCTGACGCTCACCTTTGTGAATGTGGATGCCACGATTGCACGCCAAAACTTAGAGCATGCGATGACTGGGCATCCGCTGGATGCGGCTTATCTTGCGGGCATGACCATCTCGGAGGATGCGGTCCCAGAGCTATTTCGTTACTTTGATAGCGGTGAGCTGAGCCCAGAGCTCTATAAGGAACTAGGAAATGTTATCACCTGCCGCAAGGGTCGATACTGGGATCGGTGGTTCGACAACCGGTTTTGGGCGTCACAGCATGCCTCCCGAACTAAAGCGCTTGAGCTTTACCAAGCACATGAACAAGCCCTCGATCCATTTGCCTTGACTGATTATCAGGATGGCGCAGGCTTTATTTTCCCGGATGGCAAAGTGATTTGCGTCTATCCGCCGGAAGAATAACTTACAAGATTTATCATGGATTCAGCGCAGCCCGAGCTGCGCTGAATGCTTTTAGAAGCTCAGCATAAAAAGTTTGGAAAATTTCTCCAGCCATTTCGAGTAAGATTAAGCCATGTTTATCCCTACGACGCCGCAAGAAGTCGCTGCCCTTGACTGGGACCCGCTGGATGTGATCCTGGTGAGCGGCGATACCTATATCGACAGCCCCTACTCCGGTGCCGCGCTCATTGGCAAGCAGCTAATGGCAGCCGGTTACCGTGTGGGCATCATTGCCCAGCCGGAGGTGAACTCGGCGACGGATATCATGCGCTTGGGTGAGCCGCGCCTGTTTTGGGGTGTTACCGGCGGTGCGGTGGATTCGATGGTTTCTAATTACACCGCGCTGGGCAAACCACGCCGCAGTGATGATTACCCCCCAGGCGGCGTCAATAACCGCCGGCCTGACCGCGCAGTCATCGTGTATGCCAACCTCATTCGGCGCTACTTCAAGCACACCGCCCCGATTGTTTTGGGAGGGGTGGAAGCGTCCTTACGCCGCGTGGTGCATTACGACTATTGGTCCGATTCCTTGCGCCGCTCTATACTGCTGGATGCTAAAGCTGACTA
>DMCS01000081.1:0-7564 GCA_003445715.1 Candidatus Mesolinea sp.
TCCGCGCCGATAGGGTCGAACTTAGGCATTTTCTGGGTCATCAGAACCGTATCATGGAGAGAACCATAGCTAAAACAATCGTGATGGCTAAAATTGCCATAATGATTTCGGATGTCCGTTTTTTTGATGATTTTTTACCTGCCATATCACTCCAGTTGTGTTTTAATTGCTTGTGCCAAGTCTGCCCCGATGCCTTTGATTTGCGCTATTTCTTCGACATTCGCAGCGAGGATGTTTTCGATGGAACCAAAGTGCTGCAATAAAGCCTTTCGGCGTTCTGGGCCAACCCCAGGGATTGCATCTAACCTTGAAGTTAACCCGATTTTACCACGCCGCTGACGGTGTGCCGTAATAGCGAAGCGATGTGCTTCATCACGGATGCGCTGGATTAGGTAGAACCCTTGCGAATGTTCATCTAAGCGTACGGAATCACTCTTCCCGGGCAGGAAAAGTTCCTCCTCTTGCTTAGCCAAGCCGACCAACGTAAATTGACCCTGCAAACCTTGCGATTCGATAACCTTAACAGCTCGACTAAGCTGACCCTTACCGCCATCCACAATCAGTAAATCTGGCAGAATGCTAAAAGCCAAATCAGGTTTATAACCTGGCTGGTCTTTTTCTTCCTGGGCGCTATGATAGCGGGCAAAACGTCGGCGCAGGACTTCTTCCATAGACGCAAAATCATCCGGACCTTCCACGCTGCGAATGTTAAAGCGGCGGTAGGCTTTCTTATTGGGCACTCCTTGTTCGAAGACCACCATACTGCCCACGCTGGCTGTGCCCATCGTATTGGAGATGTCGTAGCATTCGATCCGGTTAGGCGGCTCAGGCAGGTTAAGCGCAGCTTGAATTTCTGCCAGGGCTTGATGTTGGCGGTCTTTATCGGCTTTCCAACGTGTTTCCAGTGCCCGCAACGTCTCCACAGCGTTTTCGGATGCTAAACTGACCAGTTTCTTGCCGTCGCCGCTCTTCGGCACTTTGATCTCGACCTTTTCTCCACCTCGTTTGGTGTTCAACCATTCTTTGATAATACGTGCTTCTTCGATATCGGTCGGCAGCAAGACTTGCGAAGGAATAAATGCGGCTTCATCATAAAACTGCAAGACGAAATCTTTCAGAATTTCCTCGTTTTTCTCGTCTTCGGTGCCTTCTAAGATGAAATACTCGCGACCGACGAGCTTGCCAGAGCGCATAAAAAAGACCTGAACGCAAGCTTCGCCATCTGAGCGAGCCATTGCAATGATGTCGGTGTCTTTTTGCTCACTGGAAATGATTTTTTGCCGTTCGACCACACGCTCAATACTGTTGATTTGATCCCGAAGAGTAGCCGCGCGTTCATAATGCATTGCCTCGGAGGCTGCTTGCATTTCGGATTGCAAGCGCTTGACAATTGGATCGGTGCGCCCTTCGAGAAACTTGCACAAGTCGTCAATCATCTGACGGTAGGATTCTTTATCGATAGCGCCAATACATGGACCAGAACACAGCTTGATGTCGTAATAGAGACAGGGGCGGGCATCCTTACCGGTAATCTCTCGTGCACAGGTGAGGTAAGGGAATATTTTCCGCAGCACTTCCAAAGTTTGGTGCACAGCCCAAACCGAAGTGTAAGGCCCATAATAGCGTGAACCGTCCTTTACCATCTGCCGAGTAACTGAGACCTTGGGGAAGTCATCTGCCCAGTGGATTTTGATGTAGGGGTAACGCTTGTCATCCTTGAGGCGGACATTGTAGAAAGGGCAGTGCTCCTTGATGAGATTCATCTCTAAGATCAGAGCTTCGAGCTCTGAGTCGACTAGGATCAAGTCGATATCGGCAATCTTCCTCACCATCTGCCGGGTCTTATAAGTTTGATCGGCGGAGGCGTGGAAATAGGAGCGTACGCGGTTTTTTAGATTGATTGCTTTCCCCACGTAGATGATTTTGCCGTCTTTGTCTTTCATCAGATAGCAACCTGGCTTTTCGGGCAAAGTGTCCAAGATTGCTTTGATATGTTCAGATATTTCCATATTCGTATATTTTAATAGATTTCCCCACTTATGACTGGGTGGGGTTTTACGCGCGGTATAATTCAGTAAGGTTGGTCTATGACGATAATAATACTTCCTGAGACTGTTGCTTCTCAAATTGCTGCAGGCGAAGTGGTGGAACGGCCTGCCTCGGTGGTCAAAGAACTGATTGAAAATGCAATCGATGCGGGTGCGAAGCAGATTACCATCACCACGCAGCAGGCAGGCAAAAGGGAAATTACCATCATTGATGATGGCGCAGGTATTCCTGCAGAGGAGCTGCCTTTAGCTTTGGCAAGGCATGCCACGAGCAAGCTGAGTAGCGCTGATGATCTCCTCAATATCCAAACTTTAGGTTTCCGGGGCGAAGCTTTAGCTTCAATTGGTTCGGTTTCGCGCTTGCAGATTACTTCTAAAACTGCGGATCAAGAGGTGGCGGTGCGCTTAAGCGTCGATGGCGGGCAGATGAGCCCTGCCGTTCCGGTCCCAGCGCCCACAGGGACTGAAGTACGTGTGGAGGATCTATTTTTCAACGTGCCAGCACGTCTAAAATTCCTCAAAACCGATAATACTGAGAACCGTCAAATTACCGGTTTGGTAACCCGTTATGCACTGGCTTACCCCCATATCCGTTGGTCCTTGGAACAAGATGGACGCCTGATTTTTCAGACCACCGGGAGTGGGAACCAAAAAGAAATTTTACAAGAACTCTATGGAACTCAAGATGCGAAGGAGCTGCTGCCAATTGAATTTAGCGCGCAAGAAATTAGCATCAAGGGGTATGTGAGCAGCCTCTCCCTCAGCCGCTCGCATCGGCGGGATATCACCCTTTTTGTCAATGGTCGCTGGGTGCAGGACTCCTCCCTCACGGCTGCGGTGATCAAGGCATATAACACGATGCTCATGGTCGGGCGCTATCCAGTCGCGATTTTGTTCATCCAGCTGCCCGCCAATCTGGTGGATGTCAACGTGCATCCATCCAAAGCAGAAGTGCGCTTTCGCGACCCAGATCGGCTTTTTAGCGCGGTTCAGCGCGGCATCCGGCGCGGCTTGCTGGCTTATGCGCCCATTCCGGAAATAAACACAAGGGTTCTGTGGGGGCGCCAACCTTCTTCCTCAGATATCACTCTGCAGCCGGATCAGGATTCCGCTTTGAGGGTTAGCAGCGCAAACGATGAATCTAAGGTAAACTCGGAAGAACCGATACCAAAATCGGAGCATTTACCGTTGGAACATCTGCCACTCTTGCGTTTAGTCGGGCAGGTCGCCTCGACTTATCTCGTTGCGGAGGGTCCGGATGGTCTCTACCTGATTGATCAGCATGCTGCCCATGAGCGTGTGCTCTTTGACCAGCTTATGGCGCAATACCGCGCTTCGGCGGTCCCGACCCAAGCCTTAATGCAACCGGTGGTCGTTGAAATGTCTACGGAAAAGGCTTTAGTGCTTACGCCCCAGCTGCCGGTTTTGCAAAAATTGGGCTTTGAGGTGGAAGAATTTGGGCTGAATGCCTTCGTGGTGCGCGCCGTACCAGCGATTGCTCTGGATGCGGACCCGCGCGCTGTGCTCAATGCATTAGTTGAAGATTTTGAAGAAAACGAAGAGCCTTTAGGCGAAGAAGTGGAAGCGCGCATTGCTGCCCGCGTATGCAAACGCATGGCAGTCAAGGCGGGAAAGCAGCTCTCGGAAAGTGAGCAGAAAAATTTGCTGCTCAACCTGGAAGCCTGCACTTCGCCGCGCACTTGCCCGCATGGCAGACCGACAATGATCCACCTGAGCGCAGCGCTGCTCGAGCGTCAGTTTGGCCGTTTAGGACCAAGATAGGGAGAGAGACCCTGGTCGGACTTATTCTGGGTGAAGGTCTCGAGAGAAGAAACAAACCTAATTTTGCTTGTGGAAATAAGGAAAACAGATATAATATAAATCCGACGGGGCGTGGCTCAGCCCGGATAGAGCGCACGGTTCGGGTCCGTGAGGTCGGCGGTTCAAATCCGCCCGCCCCGACTGAAGCCCTTCATCATAACGAAGGGTTTTTCGTTAACATCCGCGTGCATTGACAATTCTACTGACCGCTAAATCGACCGCATTTAAGGTAAACTAATGCACATCATGGCTTTTGTTCTCTCGATTGGTGTACTTATTGCGACCACTTTGTTTTTGACTGCTCACCTTAAGATCAAGCGCTGGAGCGAAGCAATCTTAGCTTGGGCATTGGTAGGGTTCGCCTGCTTGGTGTTTGTATTTACGATTGCCAATCAACTCAAAGGGTTGGGCTCGCAACAGGTGGTCCTTGGGCTTCAGGCGGGTTTGCTTTTGGTGAGTGTTATAAGCTGGCAGTTCGCAAGTCGTCCAAAGCTTTTACCGGAAGGTAAAGTGCATATCAGTCCCGGTGTTTTGTTCAAAGGGCGGAAAAATTTGCCATTATTAGTTTTGGCAGTCTGTGTGGTGGGTGTGCTGCTCCTTTCTGGAGTCCTCAACTATATCGTCCTGCCGAACAACAACGACGCTCTCTCTTATCACGTGGCGCGGATCGTGCGCTGGATGCAGCAAGGCTCCACATCTCCCTGGGAGACGCCTTTCGTCTGGCAGCTTTCCTTCCCCCTCAATGCACAACTGGTTTATTTATGGACGCTACTTTTTACCAATAGCGATCATTTCATTGCCTTCATTCCGATGATCGCCGGCTTGCTTACAAGTCTCATTATCTACCTACTCGCTCAGGAATTAGGCTTTAGCCGGCGAAATGCGGTCTTTTCCGCGTTAATTTGGCTGACTTTACCAGTCGTGCAGCTACATCTCACTTCCGTGCGGCACGACCTTATTAGCACTTGGTTGTTCTTATCAACTTTTTATTTCTTCCACCGCTGGGGCAAAACGCGAGAGTTTGCATATCTTTTGCTCTCTGCCTTGGCTTTAGCGCTCGTCATAGGAACCAATTTTTCCATTGCTGCTTACCTGCCTGGGATGGTGCTCATGCTCATCTTAGGTTTCGTTTTTTACGGTTATTCGTTCAGGCAAGTGCTCCAGTGGGCAGGGGTGGCTTTGCTCTGCTTTTTGCTGTTTAGTTCGCCGATTTACATCAGTAACACGGTTTATTTTGGCTCGCCCTTAGGACCAGATGCTGCCCAAATGACCAGTGCAGTGATAGCAGAAGAAATGCAGCTCCCAAAGTACATTGCTGTCAACGCTACGCGCTGGTTCTATCAGCTGCTGGATCTCTCCTGGCTGCCCCAACCAGCCCAGCAAGCTCTGGTTTCTGCTAAGGCTTGGCTGGCAAGGCTGATTTTTACGCCATTCGGTTTGAATTTAGAAGGCGACATTGCGACGCTGGATGCGCATCGCTTCACCTGGGACCGGCTTTATCAACTGCAGGAAGACGAAGCCTGGTTTGGGCTGATTGGCGGGCTGCTGATCTTTCCAACAAGTTTAGCTGCATTTGTGCAAGGCTTCAAGCGGAAGGACCTATTACGCATCATGCCCTTTGTGTTTTTTCTTACCGTACTTGTCACCTGCAGCCTAATCCGGCCAGGATGGACGCCATTTGATGGGCGCTATTTCATGCCTTTGGCGGCGATGTGCACTGCCTTTTTCCCTTTGTGGCTACAAGGGAAAAGCAAGCGGGTGGTAGAGGTCGTCATTGTAGCTGTTTCGATTTTTAGTATGGCAATGGTTGTGCTCTTCAACCCCGCTAAACAGGTAGTCGGCGGAGCAGCAATATGGAAGATGAACCGGATCGATATGCTCACACGGCAGTCGTATTCTTCGAAGGAAATGCTCTACTTAGCCGAAGCCATCCCGAGTGGTGCAACTGTAGGTGTGGCTGCTAAGCCGCAAAACTATCAAGAATATGGACTTTTTGGTGCAGATTTTAGCCGAAAAGTCGTCAATATCGACCCATTGGAGAACATCGCGGATCCCAATTGGTTAGATGCACGCGGTGTGAAGTATTTGCTCGTCAAAGCAAACGATGTTGGCGGGTTGCACCCACCACAAGAATTTCGCTATGTAGATAGCTTGGGCGATTGGATCCTCTACCAACGGGACACACCAAAAAGCTCACAAGCTTGGAAAGGTCATCAGATTGATACAATACCCGCGATTACTATGTCAGTTTGCTAAAACCATAGTTGAAGCAATAGATTAAGCAATAAAAAAAACCGGCCTGCATAACCAAGCTGGTTTTCTTTCTAATTAAAATTTATTAGCCAATCATTAGCTCAGGACTTTGACGTCCTGTGCTTGAGGGCCCTTAGCGCCCTGAACGACGCTAAATTCAACTTGTTGTTCTTCTTTCAGGGTCTTATAACCATCGCTAACAATAGCGCTGAAATGAACGAATACATCCTTTTCTCCCGATTCGCGGGCGATAAAGCCATATCCTTTTTCACTGTTAAACCATTTAACAGTGCCAATCTCACGTTCTGCCATAACTATCTAATCCTCCAGACAACTCTAAACAAAAATATTTATGTTTCTGGTCATTCTCGATTAGATGTTATGACCTAACTCGAACTTCCAGCAACTTCATTTGTTTATACTACACATATCGTTTCTCGTCAATGTCAACCAGTATCTACAAGCCAAAATGTTTATCAGCCACCTTGGTTTCGAGCGGCTGAAGTGTGTGCTTTTTTGGAGAGCATGCGATTGATCGCCACTGCAGCTTTGCGCCCAGCACCCATTGCCAGTATCACGGTAGCTCCACCGGTGACGATATCCCCGCCGGCGTAAACGCCAGGCAGCGAGGTCTCCATTGTCTCTGGATCCACGACCAGATGACCATAGCGGTCGAACTTAAGCTCAGGTGTGGTGCGTTGGATGATGGGGTTGGACGAGTTTCCAATTGCAATGATGACGACATCAATGGGAATCTCATACTCCGAATCGGGGATGGGAATTGGCCGGCGGCGGCCGCTCGCGTCCGGCTCACCTAATTCCATCTTGATGAGACGAATGCCGCTCAAGTGCCCTTCCTGTTTCCCAAGGAATTCTATGGGATTCCGCAAGAATTCGAAATTAACGCCTTCAGCTTTAGCATGCTCAATCTCCTCGAAACGCCCTGGCATTTCTGCTTCACTGCGCCGATAGATAATCGAGGCTTGGCTCGCTCCTAAGCGCAGCGCCACACGCGCGGAATCCAAGGCTGTGTTACCACCGCCAATAACCGCCACACGCTTGTCTGCCATATCCAAGATTGGTGTGTCTGCCTGAGGGTAAAGGTAAGCCTTCATCAAATTCACACGTGTTAAAAACTCGTTGGCGGAATAAATGCCGATAAGGTTTTCGCCTGGGACGTGAAGGAAGTTAGGTAAGCCAGCCCCTGTGCCGATGAATAAAGCGTCAAACCCATCCCGCTGGAGCAGATCCTGGATCGTTAGAGTAGCGCCGACGAGCACATCGGGCACAAACTTTACTCCTTGGTCGGCTAACTGCTGTATTTCTTTTCCGACGATGGCTTTGGGTAAACGAAATTCGGGGATTCCGTAGCGCAACACGCCGCCAAAATCGTGGAAAGCTTCGAAAACGGTTACATCATGGCCCGCTTTGATTAAGTCTCC
>DMCS01000081.1:7850-10186 GCA_003445715.1 Candidatus Mesolinea sp.
CATTGCTCTGTTTGCGGGCAGACGCGGCCGCAAACGCGGGGCAAAATGTTATCTTCTAGCACCAGCGAAGCCGATTCCGTGATTTTATCTTCCAGAATAAGTTGAATAAATTCCGGGATCCTCACTGCCACCGGACAACCATCCACACACCGTGGGTTTTTACACTGCAGACAGCGCGCGGCTTCCAGGCGGGCTTGCTCGGCGGTGAAACCTAACGCGACTTCGTCAAAGGTGTGGATGCGCTCTGCAACCGGAAGCTCTGGCATCACTTGGCGAGCCTTAGGCGGGGCAACAGTCATGGGCAGCTCAGTTTGGATCTCGCCGAGCTTAGGTTCCAGCCGACAAGCTTCCATGTGGTTATATGTACGGTTCCGCGTCATTAAAGTGTCAAAGTCAACCAGATGCCCATCAAATTCGGGGCCTTCCACGCAGGTGAAGCGCACCTGATCGCCAACCTGAACGCGGCAGCCACCACACATCCCAGTTCCGTCCACCATGATGGGATTAAGGCTGACTTTCGTTGGAATCTGGTATGGCTTGGTGATATCGGCAATGCTGCGCATCATAGGCACCGGGCCAACCGCTAAGGCATAATCAAAATGCGCGCCGTGGTCTAATAGTTGCTGAAGCTGCATGGATGTGAAGCCATGAAAACCAAAAGAGCCGTCATCTGTAGTGAAGTAAACTTCATCGGAAATGGCTTCAATTTCATCCTTGAGGATAATTAAGTCTTTAGTGCGCGCACCGACAATCGCGGTGATGTGATTACCCGCTGCTTTTAGGGCTTTGGCTACGGGGAAAGCAACCGCAGCACCCACACCTCCAGCCACAATCAGCGCCCTGCCGTAATTTTCAATCTCGGATGGCGTACCCAATGGGCCTAAGATATCCAAGATCTTCTCGCCCGGTTCTAGCTCGCAAAGCATGCAGGTTGTTTTACCCACCGCTTGCACAATAAGTGTAATCGCACCAGCTTGCGAATCGCGGTCTACGATGGTGAGCGGTATGCGTTCACCCAATTCGCTCACGCGCAGCATAACAAACTGACCAGCTTGTACTTTGGCTGCAATGAGCGGGGAATAGACCTCAAAGTGGGTGATGTCCTCAGCCAATTGCTTTTTAGTCAGAATTAACCCAAAGTTGGCATAATCCAGGTTGGGTTCCCGGAGATTAAGTTCCATTTTATTTTGTGTCATTGAAAATTGCCCGTCCCTAAAGAAATTTTTCCCCAAATTTTCATTCAATCTGCAAGCACCAATAAAGTGCCTCGCCGCGGGCAGCGTTCAAGTTAAACATGAGGCAATAACGCCCTGGGTTGAGCGTTTCAAGCGGTAAGAGAATGGCTGTGCCGTTCTCTGCTGGTTGCGTGGTAAAAGGCACGGGCTTCCCTTCCTGATCGACGAATTGTAAACGCTCGAGCTGGATCACTTGATTGTTGATCACGACCTGTGGCTGAGTTTGAGCAGTCGACGGGATCCCCTCTTCTGTTTGTGGCGCGTTTAGGCTAAGTTGCATTTCGATATACTGCCCGTTTTCGAGCAGAAAAACACCTTCGCTTGGTGGCAGCACAGAAAGTACCGGTGTGGGTTTGGTCAAGAAAGGTATGTTCACATTAAGCAGCGTTGTACCAATCAAGATGCCAATCACGACGAAAGCCATCAGAATCACGCCATAGATGAGGATATCCACCCAAGCTTTGTGGCTCGGTGCTGAGGGCGCAGATGCAGGCGGTGTGGTTTGAGATGGCGTGCTCTCACGGCTTGGGCTTGCTTCGGGAGCTGGGGTTGAGGCAGGTTCCTCAGCTGGCTGACTAAGCGCTGCTGATTCGGCAGCTACGGCACTTTCAGCAGCTGGTTGTGGCGTACTTTCCACACTGAATTGCGCTGGCTCAGCTTTAAACACACCGATGGGTTTAGTATAGTCAGAAAGCTTCTCGCCTGGTTTGGGTGGGATATATTTCTTGCGTTCAATGAATGCCAAGCCGCGCTGTGCGGGTTTATTGTTAGGGTCAATCTCCAAGGCTTTTTTGAGAAAAATCGTTTGTTTATCTTCGTCCTCTATGATTGCAGCCAGCCAAACCCATACATCAGCATTTTCGGGTTCTTCCACGATGGCGTCTTTGAGATGTGCTAAAGCTTGTTCCATCTGACCGGATTTAGCTGCTTCGATGCCTTGTGAGAGTGAGGATGCCATGATAAACGCTCCACTTAGTGATGATATTTTGGATAAAGTTAGCATTATTTTACCACAAGAGATAAATTTCACGATAATTTTTGTCTAAGAACACCGTTCTTTGAAGGTAAACGCGTAAAGATGAGGGTGTTGAAAATGTCCAG
>DMCS01000075.1:0-5036 GCA_003445715.1 Candidatus Mesolinea sp.
TTAACCAATGTTTTTCAATACCCTCACGGTTTAGCACTTGACCTTTGGAACAATTGTGCTATATTTGATTAGAATATATATTCAACAAAAAATGGAGTATGAACCATGGCAGCCAAAAAAACAACCTCTAACCAAGCCGATCCTAACGCCGAAAAGAACATGAATGATGCCAAAAAAGCAGTATTGGACCGCGCCCTTAATGAAATCGTCAAACGCTACGGTGAAGGGAGCATTATGCGCTTAGGTGAAGCCCACTCCATGCAAGTGGATGCCATCCCTACTGGTTCCCTTTCTTTAGATTTGGCATTAGGCGTTGGCGGAATCCCGCGTGGGCGGATAACCGAGATCTTCGGTCCCGAGTCTTCCGGCAAGACCACGGTCTGCCAGCATATCGTAGCTGAATGCCAAAAGCGCGGCGGAACGGCAGCCTTCATTGATATGGAACACGCTCTGGACCCCAAGTACGCAGCCCGCTGCGGCGTGAAAATCGATGAACTGCTCATTTCCCAACCCGATACGGGCGAACAAGCTCTGGAAATCGCCGAGACCTTGGTGCGCTCCGGCGCCGTCGATCTGGTCGTAATCGATTCGGTGGCTGCCTTGGTGCCGCGTTCCGAAATTGAAGGCGATATGGGAGACCCTACTATGGGTGTGCAAGCCAGGCTGATGTCTCAGGCGCTGCGCAAGCTTTCTGGTGCGATTAGCCAAACGAAGACTGCAGTGGTTTTCACCAACCAGCTGCGCCAAAAAATTGGCGTCATGTTTGGCAGCCCCGAAACCACCACCGGTGGTATGGCGCTCAAGTTTTATGCCTCGGTGCGCCTGGATATCCGCCGGGTGCAATCCATCAAAGTTGGCGCGGAAATCGTCGGCAATCGCGTGCGTGTGCGCGTGGTCAAAAATAAAGTTTCGGCGCCTTTCCGCACAGCAGAGTTCGATATCATGTACAACGAGGGCATCTCCAAAGCCGGCGATATCTTAGACCTGGCTACCACCTTAGAGGTCATCGAGAAGCGTGGTTCTTTCTATTCTTATAAGGATACCCGCTTAGGGCAAGGTCGCGAAGCTTCGAAGAACTTCCTCAACGAGAACCCAGAAATCATGGAGGAAATTGAAAATACTATCCGCACAATGGGCAATGTCGATACCCTCTCCGAAAGTTGGGAAAGCGAAAGCGAAGAATCTAACGAAAGTTCCGATTATTAATTATGCTCAGATAAATGAAACCAATGCCTAACTAATGTGTTAAAATAGTCAATCAATTAAATAAAAGGAGTTTATGATGAACATTTTATGGAGCATTCTTATTGGAGCAGTTGTCGGCGCATTAGCAGACTACATTGTTAAGGGAATTGATGTTTCCCTCATTGTCAAAATTATAGTCGGCATACTAGGGGGTGTAATTGGCGGTTGGGTATTTGGTCTCCTGAATATTACAGCAGGTGGTTTAATCGGTGAATTAGTTATGGCTTTAATCGGTGCCATCATCTTGTTGCTGATTCTCAGAGCGATTAAACACTAATTATTTAAGGCAAAAGCATTCGTCAAAGATTATTTTTAAAGCCCCTCAATTTTGTGAGGGGCTTTTCTGTTTTGATCTAAGTAAATTTACGTACCTTCTTGCCAGGAGTTAAGATACTTCACCTGCGCTTCTGTTAGCGTATCTATTTTCACATCCATTGCAGCCAGCTTTAGCCGCGCAATTTCGCGGTCGATTGCATCGGGCACATCATATACTTTTTTCTCGAATGCACCACGGTTTTTTATTAAATATTCTGCGCAAAGCGCCTGGTTGGCAAAAGACATGTCCATGACGGAAGCCGGGTGCCCTTCAGCAGCTGCTAAATTAATCAAGCGCCCCTCACCGAGCAGATGAATCACGCGCCCATCGGCTAATTCATAAGCTTCCACGAATGGGCGTACCAAACGTTTTGCTACAGCCATCTCTTCCAAGGCTGGGATGTTGATTTCCACGTTGAAATGCCCTGAATTGGCTACCAGCGCACCATCTTTCATGACTTCGAAATGGTGGCGATCAATCACGTTCAAATCACCGGTGAGGGTTACAAAGATATCCCCAATAGATGCAGCTTCGTTCATCGGCATTACCCGGAAGCCATCCATTACTGCCTCGAGTGCCACGAGCGGATCCACTTCGGTCACAATGACGTTTGCGCCCATGCCCCGCGCCCGATTGGCTAGCCCGCGTCCGCACCAACCATATCCAGCCACCACAAAGGTTTTCCCAGCCAAGAGGATATTGGTCGCCCGAATGATGCCATCAATAGTAGATTGACCAGTGCCATAGCGATTGTCAAAGAAGTGTTTGGTCATGGCGTCGTTAACCGCGATAATGGGGAATTCCAAGGCACGGTCAGCTGCCATAGCCCGCAAGCGGATAACGCCGGTGGTGGTCTCTTCCGTGCCGCCAATAACATTAGGCAGCAGCTCGCGGTACTCACGATGGAGCGTCGAGACCAAGTCTGCACCATCATCCATAGTGATATGGGGTTTGTGCTCGATAGCAGCGCGCAGGTTTTCATAATACGTGCGATCATCTTCACCCTTGATTGCAAAGACCGGGATTTCGTATTGAGACACCAAGGCAGCAGCCACATCATCTTGTGTGGATAGCGGGTTAGAAGCGGTAAGCACAAGATCCGCACCGCCAGCTTGCAGCGTGCGCATCAGGTTGGCAGTCTCTGTCGTCACATGCATGCACGCAGACATGCGAATGCCTTCAAACGGGCGCTCTTTGCGGAATCGCTCCTCAATCGTGGCTAAGACGGGCATTTCACGCGAAGCCCAATCGATGCGCCGCCTTCCGCCCTCAGCCAAATTCAAATCTTTAATACGATAATTTTCCATTTATTTTCTCCAAAATATGCTCATGATTTCATTAGGTCGTCTAACTGACCCTGATCGTCAAAGTATCGACGGTATGTTTGTATAAATTCATTGCGTGTAAAATGATGATTTTGCGTCCCTTTGCAAGCAATACAATAAGCCGCAGCAGTTGTACCCAGTTCTCCACACACCTGCATGCTCTTACCGTGCAGATAACCAAACAAGAATCCACCCCGGAATGCATCTCCCACACCCGTCGGATCGACTACTGGTGCCTCTGCGATAATCGGGACAACAAAATCTTCTTCGGGGGTGTGAATGCGGGCACCGTCTTTCCCTAAGGTAATCACAGAAAATTGAGGGGTGTCCAAGATCTCCGCTGCAGAAAGCCCAGAGTGCTTTTGCAGCAATTCAAACTCATAGGCATTGACAAACAATCCACACGCGTTGAGTATTCCTCGGCGCAGCGCAGCGTGGTTCATGCGGATGATCTGCTGGCCAGGGTCAAAGATTGAGCGCAGCTTGAGCTGCTGAGCTTCCTCAATATAGCGCTCCATGGCACGCGGGTCGCTAGGGGAATTGACCACAAAATCATCCGGCTCGCCATGTGCCTCAGCCAGCGGGAGATCAGCAGAATCAGCCATCGCGCCAGTATAAAACGACGCAATCTGCGCGTTGTCAAGGTCAGTATTAACAAAAAACGAAGCGGTAAATTTATCCGCAATAACGCGTACACCGCTGCAATCGACACCCAAAGCCTCTAACCTATGGCAATACTCTGGGAAATCCTGCCCGGCAGTAGAAAAGAGCAGGGGGTGTTCACCCAACAGCGCCAGTGTGTAGGCGATGTTGGCACCCACACCTCCATAATGGCGCACCATATCATCTACGAGGAAAGACAGACTGATTTTATCTAAATGCTCCGGCAGGATATGGTCCTTAAAATATCCTGGAAAGCGCATCAGATAGTCAAAAGCAATTGAACCGGTCAGAATTATTTTCATGCATTCCTCCCTACATGCTTTAGTACCGCCAAGCTGCGGAAAAAAGGTGGATAAAGCACCCCACTTTCTGTGATGAGCCCAGAAAGCAAGCGATGCGGTGTAATATCAAAGGCATAATTGCGCGCCGTCGCACCCTCTGGCACCACTACCCTACCTTGGTAAGTCAGAGCGAGTACTTCATCCGGGTCACGTTCTTCGATAGGAACTGCGTCACCATTCGGGCTGTCGAAATCGATCGTGGAAGTTGGAAAAGCTGCGTAAGCAGGAATACCGTTATCATAAGCTGCTAAAGAGAGCATATATGTGCCAACTTTATTAATCACATCCCCATTAGCAGCAACACGATCGGCGCCAAAGAGCACACGGTCAACTTTTCCGGAGCGAATCAGATAACCCGCGGCTGCATCCACGATAATATCGTAAGGGATGCCGTACTGCGTAAGCTCCCA
Source organism: Candidatus Mesolinea sp. (assembly GCA_003445715.1). Classification (GTDB taxonomy): domain Bacteria; phylum Chloroflexota; class Anaerolineae; order Anaerolineales; family Anaerolineaceae; genus Mesolinea. Next base: position 4,301 of record DMCS01000075.1, read on the forward strand.
GGCTGTCAGGCGGGCGCCTTGCAAGCGCGGACGAGTCTCATCCACATAAACATGTATGTGTTTGCCTTGCTCGTGTGCCATGCGGATGACCCCTAAAGCCGTGCCATAATCAACTGTAGCCAACGCGCCGGTATTACAATGGGTAACAATCACATCGCCGTCCATAAGCAGTTCAGCGCCGTTCCGCGCGATAGCCATGTTGGCTTTCACGTCCTCGTCAGCCAATTGTTGCGCCTCGCTTAGCAGTTCTGCTTGCAGCTCACTGACCGAGCCGGAAAATTGATCCACCAAGGCGAGCATGTTTTCTACTGCCCAAGTCAAATTGACCGCTGTAGGCCGCGTTGCCAATAGGTACTCTCCAGTCTCATGTAAATAGGCTTTAAGTTTGGCTGTATCGGTATAGTTGCTCTCCTTGGCAGCTAACGCCATGCCATATGCTGCACATACGCCGATTGCAGGTGCGCCGCGCACTACCATCTCTTGAATGGCTTCAGCAACATCTCGGCTAGTATGCAAGGCAAGATATCGCAGTTCCGTCGGCAGGCAGCTCTGATCGATGACCTTCAAGCTCTGTGAATTTTCATCCCAAAATAATGAGCGCATTAATCGTTCCATAAAAAAGCGCCTATTCGGCGCAAGAAGTAATCAAAGTGTAACATTCTCTTGATAAACTGTCAAAAATCAACGTCCAAACGAGGGTGTTGAAAATGTCTAGAACATTAAAAAATGAACAACT
>DMCS01000075.1:5179-7926 GCA_003445715.1 Candidatus Mesolinea sp.
AGGGTGAGGGCAGATTGAAATTCTTAACTTTGAAAAATTTGGATGTAATCGATTTACCAATGTTTTTCAACACCCTCTCCAAACGTTGATTTTTGCCCATTGCAACTCGTTATATAATCAGGAGGATATGAGTCGCCGTACATCACCCATTCGCTGGGCAGCAATTTTTATGCTTACCATGACTTTTTTCCTCACCACGGTTGAGTTGGTGCGTTACGCGAGTTTCCGAGCCCGTTTCCCTTTAGGGATGCAAATTGCCGGCGTTCCCGTTGGCGGACTAACCTATGAAGAAGCCTCCGAACGTTTAGTCCAGGTTTATCAAGCACCCATCGAGCTGCTCTATGAAGATGCGCACATTCAAGTGCGGCCAACCACGCTTGGTTTTCAACTGAAGCTGGAAAACATGTTAGCTGCTGCCGATAAACAGCGCGTTGCTCAGTCATTTTGGACTGGTTTTTGGAACTACCTTTGGAATCGGCCAATGAGCTCCCAAGATATCCCTTTGCAAGCTGAATTTGACGATCAACGTATCCAAAGCTTTCTCGAAAACGAAATTGCCATCCGCTATAATCGCCCTGCTTTGCCACCTATGCCTATGGCTGGTGAAAGTGCATTTTACCCAGGTCAGCCGGGCACTGAAATCAACTATGAAGTTTCGCTTCAACGCATTAAACAAGCCTTGGTTTCCGCTGAAAATCGGGTGGTAAGGCTGGAAATTCAACAAACCCAGCCGCCTCGGCCAACGATTGATATGCTCGAGTATATGCTTAAAGACATGATCAACGCGTCGCCCTTTGACGGCTTGGTTGAGCTCTATTTCAAAGATCTGCAAAACGGTTTAGTGTTGCATTTTATCGAAAACCGCATAAGTGAGGAAGAAATTCCGCTAGATGTGGCATATTCATCATGGAGCACAATTAAAATCCCGGTGATGGTTTCTGCTTTTCGCAGACTTTCTGCGCCCTATGACCAGAACGACTTGATTCTCATGGAGCAGATGATCGAACGCTCGGATAACGATTCCACCGATGCGCTCGCAAAAGCGGTGATTGACCCGACTTTCGCCCCAATGGAAGTCACTGAGGACATGAGGACTCTTGGGATCGAAAACACCTACTGGGCAGGCTTTTTCACACCTGGCTCGCCCATGCTGCAGGATTACAAAACTCCAGCTAACCAGCGCACCGATTTCTCCACTGAACCAGACCGATATGCGCAGACCACACCACAAGATTTAGGTTTGTTGCTTGAAGATATTTATTACTGCGCTAGGGACTTTGGCGGTTCTTTCCCGCTCGCTTTTGATGGCGAAATCACGCAGGAAGAATGCCAGTTGATGGTGGATTACTTAGCCTTGAATAAAATCGGCGTGCTTATCCAAGCTGGCGTGCCTGCCAACGTTATTGTGGCACATAAACACGGCTGGGCGTATGAGGTCGATGATGGCTATATTCACACCATTGGGGATGCTGGCATTGTATATACTCCTGGTGGGGATTATGTTTTAGCTATCTTTGCTTACCACCCTATTCAGGCTGTATTTGATCCCGTCAACCTCTTATTTGCGAAGCTCTCACAAGCAGTCTATAGCTACTACAATCTCTCAACCGTCCAATAATATTCATAATTACCCAAATATTCATATAGTTTTACTATGCGCATTAGTAATTGTTTTTGATTCGACTTTACTCGCTTTCTGGGTTGATTTTCAACGGACGAATTTTACGCCCAAAACGGTAGGCACTGTGCATTAAAGTGTGAAGAGCTGGCGTCCAAAATAAATGCTGGTTCTGCAATTCTTCTTCCTTATACCCATAGCGCTGCGCCAGCCTTTGGCTTTCCTCTGAAAGTGCAAACCCAAAAACACGATCCGACTTCCACTTTTGGACCGAGCGAGCATGGAAAAAAGAATGGGGATCCTCTCGGGGCAAAGCTTTGCAAAATTGCAAGATCGGCTCCAGTGCATCGGGTTGGCTGACCATATCTTCGTAGCGCAATATCACCGTTTTTTGGGGTAATGCTTCCTGGAATTTAATCAAATTTTGATAAGAAAGTACCCATTGCTTCTCGACCTGTGCAGGAATAGATTTCCAGCGCTTGTAGTAGGAATAAATCGTGTCTAACGGATTACGCACCAAGCCAACGACCAAGAACTCAATCTCATCCAGCACTTCTTGCGCTTGGAGAATGAGCTCTAAAGCAGACCATTCACATAAGTGGTGCGGTGATTTTTCCACAAAAAGGGGTGCATATCGCTGACAAAGCTGCCGCCAGCCTTCCATAATCAGGTTATAATCATTTGGAGGCGGAACAAACCCGGGCACATTCTCACTTAACAATTCTAAGATATCCCGCTTAGCTTGATCATAGCCAAAAGGGACGCGGCTATCTACCATTTTGACCTGCGGTAGTCCTAAAATCGATGCGGCTTTGGTCCAATAAAGCGTTTCATTCTCAAAATGCCGGCGGGTAAAAGCATGTTTCGCGCCAGCAAACTTGACTAAATAGTTTTGCAACGCACTCGAGCCGGATGATCGCTCGGATAAAATAATGATGCATTTATTGGTAGGCATGCCTTCTCCTGGTGCAATTCTGGGCATAATTATACCGAGCATTCATCTCTCCAAGATGGGGATGGCCAGATAAAAACAGGTATAATTTTAACACTTGCCCCCGTAGCTCAATGGACAGAGTGCCTGACTTCGAATCAGTCGGTTGCGCGTTCGAGTCGCGCCGGGGGCACAAAC
>DMCS01000013.1:0-20401 GCA_003445715.1 Candidatus Mesolinea sp.
CCGCACCCCCACTCGCCCTGCCTCTTCTTTTTTTTTTTTAATACACGCCCCCCCCCCCGACATCCCCCCTCTTCCCCCACCCCCCCCCCTTCCGATCTGCACAATTACCCACCCCATCGGTTGGAATAAAATTTCAACTTTTTTCCCCGCCAAAAAATTTTTGTTGGTTTTTGTTAACCCCCCCCCCCTCCCCAAACCCCCCCGCCCGCCCGCCACACTACCCGCCGAGTTGATCACCCCAACGCCCACTCCCCAACCAGGCTATGCCAAAATCTGCGTGGTGCTCTTCCATGATATTGATGGAACCGGCACGCGCACGACCGGCGAAGATTATCTCTACGGCGGTGTGGTCAGCATCAACGACCGCCTGGGCAAAGTTTCTCTGACCGGTACCACCGTGGCAGGGAACCCTGATGAGATTGAGCCATTATGCTTCGATAATATCCCCGAGGGCAGCTATAACATCACGGTTGCGATCCCCGACGGATTCAACCCCACCACCGTAACCAGCTACCCGCTGGAAGTGAAGGCAGGTGACCAAGCCACGATTGATTTTGGCGCACAAAGAGCTACCGCACCCATCCAGCAAGAGGATGCCGGCGGCATGCGCTCACCGATTCTGGGTATTGTCGGCGTGGTCATTCTCATTGCCGGTTTGGTATTAGCATTCCTCACCTGGCGGCAGGGCAGGTAAGTACCAGCTAAATCTTGCAGTAATATATAAAACACCGCCGTTGGAAATATTCACGGCGGTGTTTCTATTTTTCCAAAAACCTCGGGGACGATCAGGCCATGCGTTCCTCCAACCAGATGTCAGCGTCATTGTGATAGCCCGCCCGTTCCCAGAAGCCCGGTCGGTCTTGGGCCACGAATTCCAACCCGCGCAGCCATTTGGCACCCTTCCACAGGTACACATCCTTGAGGTCATCCCGCCCAGGGATAGAGCCAACCAAGCCCCGCAGGGGCGCGCCATGCTCAGGCGTAAACGGCTTGCCGTCGTAATGCGTCGCCAGTAGGAAGTTATCCGCAAATACAACCTCAATTGGCAGGTTAGCGGTAAAACCATACTCCGCGTGCTGGATGACATAATGCGCATCCTCTGTGGGGATGACAAGCCCAAGCTCCCGCAATGTCTGAAGGCTAACGCCTTCCCAGGTCGTATCCAGTTTGCTCCATTTTGTCACACAGTGCAGGTCAAGAGTAAGCGTTGTGCGCGGCAGCTGGCTGAACTCCTGCCAAGTGAGGGTGAGCGGTTTTTCCACCTCTCCCCACACGCGGAAAGTCCAGGTTTCAGGGTCAAAAGGCGGAATAGGTCCATAATGCAGCACCGGGAACCGTTTGGAAAGAAATTGCCCCGGTGGTATGCGCCCGCTCTTGACGGGACCTTCCTCTGTGCTTGGCTTCATGGGTTTACATCTCCACTTGATAAGTTCCCCCAGGCGCTAAAACGATGCACTTGGTCTGGGTTTCAGCTTCCACACGCTGCTTCCAAGCCTGGGGATCCTGCCGAATAAGCGGCCAGGTGTTGTAATGGATAGGGATGACCACTTTGGGCTGTAGCAGCTTCACCGCGCGCAGGGCATCATCCGGTCCCATGGTGTAATTATCGCCAATCGGCAGGGCAGCCAGCTCCAAGCCCTCTTCACCAATCAGGCGCATATCCCCAAAGAGACCTGTATCGCCAGCAAAGTAGATTTTCTTGCCAGAATTGGTGGTGAGCAAAAAGCCAATTGGATTCCCCCCTTCACTGCCATCCGGCATCCCCGAGCCATGCAGCGCTAAGGTGAGCTTGAGGTAACCAAAAGGATATTGGAAACCACCGCCAATGTGCTGCGCATGCGTCTTAATTCCTTTAGATCCTAACCAGCCGCAGATCTCCGCATTCGAGATGACTGTGGCGCCCGTGCGCTTAGCAATCGCCACCGTGTCACCTAAATGATCACCATGCCCATGCGTGACGAGGATGTAATCCGCCGGCACATCGTTGGGCTTAGCCGTTGCAGCCGGGTTGCCGCTAAAAAATGGGTCAATCAACAGGTGTATGCCTGCGGTTTGCAGGCCGATGGTGGCATGCCCATACCAAGTAAAAATCGTACTCATGGTTGTCTCCTTTCATTATCTATCTCTGTTTTATTATATCTAGTGTAAGTGTGTATTTGCTATCCAGGCTGATGCAAAGCTGGTTAATGTCCCGTTAGCCAGGCGAATGCTTGCTCGCTGCCTCGGTAAACATCCGCCGTCACAAGTTTGCGTTGCAAAAGGGGAAAGCGCAGCTGGTAGAGCCCATCTTGCTCCAGCAGGTAGATACCCTTCCCATCTTTTTGCCAGATTACAGCGGAAACGGACTGTTCGGTCAGGTTTTGTAGTCGCATGCCATCAGCATAATAAAGCCGTGCGCCATTCGCACCCCAACCAATCGTCCACTTGCCATCCGGCGAAAAACTAACCCGCTCTTCATCTTCCAACCGGGCGATAATTCCGCTCGAATCAAACTGAAGCACACCGCTCCTGCCGTTTGCTACAAAATGGTTTACCTGAGGAGCAAATTCCAGATGTGTGTAGTCCCCTTCCATAAGCAGATAAAAGAGCAAACCGCCGCTCTTCGAAATGTAAATCCCGGGTTTGCGGCCGCTGATTTTACCATCTGCACTGCTCACGGAGACGGCGAGGCTCCCATGCACAGGGTAGAGCGCAACAGCATTGAAGGCGCCGTAAAATTGCACCACCGATTTGCCAGTGTTCAAGTTACTCAAGCGCAAGTCGGTGCCGCCGGTTTCGGTGGCAGTGTAGCTCACCAGTTCTTCTGGGTTCATCCAGCCCACATACTGCTCCCAATATCCCGTCACCTTCGGAACGAAGAGATAGCGCAAGGTGTCTTGCTTGGGCATTTTCCAAGCCCCGACCAAGGAAATCTCCCACGCATCGGGGGTGGCGTAACTCTTAACCTCCTGGAAGACCAGCCAATTTTGCCCCGGTGCCCAAAACGGGGCAAATTCCTGCTGGAAGCGTTCGCTCAGACGCTTAAGGCTGCCGGCTTGAGCATCATAGAGGTAAAGATCGCTGGAAAATCCTTCAAGTGCCAAGGGGATTACTGCCTGGCGGCTGTTTGCTGTCCAGCTCACTGGGTTGGGCTGCTGCACAGCCTGCAGCGCCATTTTGGGCTGCTTTCCTTTTTCTGCCAAAATATCTGCGATAAGCTGTTCTGAAAGCAGCGCTGTGATTTTCTCAGCTGGCTGCCAAGGGTCCCCGATAAGATAGAAACCAAGGTCAGTGAGTGTCTCCAGCTTGCCGGCACGCACGAGCAAGCGCTTTCCATCCGGTGAAATACCGCTGGCTAAGTCCAATGGATCCAGGGCTGGTGGTAGGACTAATGGTATGAGCGTGCCGCTATCCGCGTCATGCGCGTAGTAGCCCGTGCCCGCTTGGTTGGCGAAAACGAGCCAAGGTCCATCTTCAGCTATGGTTGGTGTGGGTGGAGGGCTTGTGGGTGTGGCTGTCGGATTTTTGGTGATTTGCGCAGTCAGGGTAGCTTGAGCATGGGCAGAAGCAGTTTCAGTTTGCGCACGCAGCTGGGCTGTCGCCGTGGGCACCCAAGCAACAGGCGTCGGAGAACTGATCCGGCAGCCCAGGCTGAGCAAAAGCAAGCCAAATACTAATATGACCTTGCCTTTCAGCCTCATACTCCACCTTTTGGCTTGCATCTCATCTTCTTTGCACCCCTCTATGAAATTGGATGCGCTATTTTTTCAGTTTTTCAATCTCGGCTTCGACTTCTTCGAAGCCATCCTTATAAAACTCTTTTTCCTCAGGGTCAAGCTCATACAGCAAGCGTAAAAATTCGCCAGCATGCACACGCTCTTCATCAGCAATGTCAATAAGCACATTAATGGCTAACTTGTTATCGATGGAATCCGCTAACTGAGTATAGAGCTGAATAGCTTCATATTCCGCAGCCACCATAAAGCGGATCGCGCGAATAAGCTCCTCGTGTGTTAGGTTGCGTTCATGCTTCAAGCCAGAGAAAGAATTTCCGAAGTCAGGCATAGTGGTCCTCCTCCAAAAGAATTGTGGTGAAAGATTTAATCAATCCTAATACTTTAGCAATCATACCATAGAGACTGGTTTCGTCTTTCCGGTGTTCCCCTAATTGTAAGAGCAAAGTGATAATGTCCTAAAGTAGCAAAATAGAAATTCTTGGATTCAACTTTGCTCTTGCCGGTCTCCTGACCGAGCGAGGAACATGACCGTAGGTCTCCCCAATTTCAATGCTATTTTTCTCTATCGAAGACAGGTCTTGAAGAGCATGCATTATCACTATGCTTTTACACACCTCTATTTTCCTCTTGACTGAAGTCAAATTGTGTTATACTTTTGGGCGTTCTGGCAGGAGCCAGAGACACTATTACACACGCCCGCGCACAGGTGCTCCCGCGTGCCCACAGGGTTCGGAGCAGCCGCAAAGCCGGGCGGAGGCTAAACGCAAAGGAGTTTTAATGTCACCCAATATATCAATGAAAGCGCTTCTCGAGAGCGGCGTCCACTTCGGACATCGAACGAACAAATGGAACCCGAAGATGCGTCCCTATATCTTTACGGAGCGCAACGGAATCCATATTCTCGACTTGCAGCAAACTGTCAAACTGCTGGATGTTGCCTACGAAAAAGTACGCGATTGCGTGGCTGAAGGCGGCACGATCCTTTTCGTCGGCACCAAGCGCCAGGCTCAGGAAACTATCCAGGATGAAGCGGAGCGCTGCGGTATGCCATACGTCAACCAACGTTGGTTAGGCGGCACGCTCACCAACTGGTCTACGATTCAACAGCGTATAGTCGAACTGAACCGCTTGGAAAAAATGATGGAATCTGGTGAGATCAATCAGCTTACTAAAAAAGAAGGCTTACTGATCCAGCGCGAAATCAACCGCTTGCAAAATCGTCTGAGTGGTATCCGTAACATGAAGCGTCTGCCTGATATGCTCTTTATTGTTGACCTGGAACGCGAAGCTACTGCTGCTCATGAAGCCAATATCAAGGGCATTCCGGTTGTTGCAATGGTCGATACCAATTGCGACCCCACTCTTGTGGATTATGTCATCCCTGCGAATGATGATGCTATCCGTGCAATTAAACTGATTGTTAGTCAAATTGCTGACGCTGTCATCGAGGGCAGACTGCTGCGCGGAAAAGAAGAAGAAGAGGAAGAGGTCTTGGCGGAAACACCTTCGATGATCTCCCGCAAGATCGACGAAGACTTGGAGCTTGATGATGAGGATTTGTTAGGCGAATCTACGCGCGCTAAAATTTTGATCCGAGAGCAAAAAGAGGAAATCGAAATTAAAGAAGAAGCAGACGAAGAAGAAGTAGAAGAAGACCTGGAAGAAAAAGTCGAAGTAGAAGAAGTGGATGAAGAAACAAGCGAAGAAGTAGAAGAATAAGACGAGAATCTGGAGAAAGCTTAATGATGGAAATTACCATAGATATGATCAAAGAATTGCGTGAGAAAACCGGTTGCGGAATTATGGACTGCCGCACGGCGCTCGAAAATGCTAACGGCAACATGGAAGCTGCATTGGAAGAATTGCGTGAAAAAGGGCTCAAAACTGCCGAAAAACGCGCCGACCGCCTTGCAGCTGAAGGCCGCTTGGAAGTTTACGTTCATGGCGACGGCCGCTTGGTGGTGGTAGTGGAAGTCAACTGCGAAACGGATTTCGTCGCTAAGACAGCTGCATTCCAGGAATTAGCCCACGAGCTTGCTCTACAAATCGCAGCTGCTAACCCGACTTACATCTCCGTAGCCGATATCCCTGCTGAGGTGATCGCAGCGGAGACGCAAGCCATCACGGAGCGCTCCCGTGCGGAGGGTAAACCAGAAACTATCATCCCCAAGATTGTGGAAGGCTATCTGAAGAAGTTCAAAGACGAACGCGTTTTGCTTAACCAAAAATATATCCGCGATGAATCCCGCACCGTTCAAGACCTGATTAATGATAAGGTCAGCTCCTTGGGTGAACGCATTGTAGTGCGGCGCTTCATCCGCTGGACTTTGGGAGAAACCAGCCAAGCACCGCAAACGGAAGAAGAAGCATAGTAACAAATAGAGCCAACCCAGGGTTGGCTCTATTTTTAGCCATTAGGAGGCACCCGTGACAGAACAACCCCAACCGATAAAGTACAAACGCATCTTGCTCAAGCTATCCGGCGAATCACTCGCTGGTCCCGGCGGCTTTGGCATCGACCCCGTTCAAGCTGAGCACATTGCACGGCTGGTCAAGCATGTCCAGGAGACGGGCGTGGAAGTGGCTATTGTGATTGGCGCAGGCAACCTTTGGCGCGGGGCAACCGGTGAAAACAGCGGCATGGACCGCGCTACGGCAGATTATATGGGCATGTTAGCCACAGTGATAAACGCTCTAGCCCTCATGGATGCCTTGGAAAGGCTTAATGTGGTCACCCGTGTGCAATCTGCCATTGAGATGCCCTCTGTGGCTGAACCCTATATCCGCCGGCGTGCCATCCGTCATCTAGAAAAGGGGCGTGTGGTCATCTTTGGCGGTGGCACAGGTAACCCATATTTCTCGACCGATACCGCCGCTGCATTGCGCGCTACCGAAATCGGCGCAGAGGTTGTCATCAAAGCGACTAAGGTGGATGGGGTATACGATTGCGACCCCAATATTTATCCTGAAGCGGTGAAATTTGCCCGCCTTTCTTATATGGAAACCGTCAACCGCCGGCTGGAAGTGATGGATACCACTGCCGTGACGTTATGTATGGAGAACGACCTCCCTATTCTGGTGCTCAACCTATGGGATCCAAAAGCGCTGATCCGCGCCATCCAGGGCGAGCCTGTGGGCACCTTGGTCTATCACGAAGAGGAATAGCCCTGGCTTTTATTGGCATGCATATTGTTATTTACAACAAGAATAGGAACTCAAAAGTAGATTACTTAGCTGTTTTTTTGCGCTGTTCGATTTCATTGACAATATCTTCAAAAGATTTATCTGCAAACATTGTTTCACGTTCTTGGGTATAGTTTCCGAAACCTTGAGTAAACTGTCTTAGAAATCGAACAGCGTCAACTACGCCCAACTCTTTATAGAGCAGGTGGATGGCTTGCTGATTAACTTCGATTAAGGGTTTCATGTCGGAAATCATTTTTCAATCTCCCGAATTAGTTCAATAGGGTTTATGATTTTTACCTTTAGGTTATCAATTTTCATCGCATTTCGTAGCAACTTATCATCACAAGTACAAAAATAATCAGCCTTTCCTGATTCTGCTAGCGCAAGGTGAAGCGCATCAAGCGGCATTATTCCAAATTTCAAGATACCAGCTGCCCGGTTCTTTACTTCGTCGGTAAGAGGGACAACGCTCTGGGCTTTCGCCAAAACAGCCGTTGTGTGTTCTTTTCTCACTGGCAATATACTTTGTTCACCTTCGTAAATTAACGCTTCTGACGAAAGTAATGAAACTTTTCCTGTTTCGCAGTAAGCTATAATTCCAAGAACAGCTTCCGACTCTAAAATAATCCGGGTTTGATTCGGCGTATCAAGTGGTCTTTGAATAGCACACAAATCAAGATAAATCCTCATTTGCATATAATTTTAGCACATTTTTTATAATTTTAAGCTCTGTCACTTTACTTGCCAGATCACCAAAATAATGTTTGAATTTTGATTAGGCGGATTATTCAAAGTTCGTTATATTTAGTAAATAAATACCCCACAAATAAATCCTATTGACCATATAAGGCTTCGCTCAATTCACCGGAAAAATTCCATTCCACTTATGGACTTATTACGGCTCTCCCAGGGGAAACGCCCCCATGCAGCCCAAACCGCGCGGTGCATTGATCACCCCGTAAGAATAGACATCTAGAAAAAGCCTATAAACCTGTGTGCCGACCGTTAACACATATTCATCCACAATGCTGTCCGGCGATTCCAGCGAGCCTACCCGCTCATAGGTAACTAAGCTTCCGTCTGGACCAAGCAAATTATCCAAGTAAGCCCGCTCACGTAAAAAACCGCTCGTCAGCCCGCCGCCAACTTTAATCGCATTTTCCACTTCAAAACCGTAGGTTGCATCAGGTGAGATCGGACAAATATCCGCTGAGGAAAGCTGATCTTCCGGCAAGATGGCGTAGCGGCTGAGCAGGTAATTGAAAAAATCCTTGCCAGTGGTCTGCCACAAGTCTGGCTGGTCATCCACCAATGCCATACCAATAATTGAAATATAGCGCTTCTCCGAGGGCTTTACCACCAAAGCACGGCCTTCCACTTTATGGTTCAAAAAAGTGCCCGTAAAATCGTAAGCTACACCTTCGTAGCCTTCCACTTGGGAAGTGATCAGGTCCGATTTCTTTACTCGGCTTTGGTCCGCACTAAAGAGCGTATCGATCAGGATGTCCAAAATCTCTTGGGCGCTGCGCGTGACACTCATTTTGTTTATTCCGTCCAGCTTAAATAAAAGCGCATCCTCTTGGGCTGAAAGTGTGGTGCTGGGCCCCATGATGCTAACGTCGCTGCCTAAAGGCGCTTCAAAGCGATATCCACCCTGATAAACTATAAAAGGCGAGCCATCTGCCTCCAAGTCTAGCTCAATGGGTGCAGCTTGCGGCGTTTCCATTGGTGATGGCACGGCAGGTGGTGTGGACACCGCGCAAGCGCTCAACATGCCAGCAATTACCATCCCCATGAAAATAAATTGAATAAGTTGACTAGTTTTCTTCATATTTCCGACTCACAAAACCGTGTGCATTTGGTCTCGCAATTCCTCCAAAGTTTGTTTTAGCTCAACTAAAGTTTGTGCATCACGGGTGATTTTCTCTTGATCGGCACGGACGCCTTGCGTATAGGGGGCAATTTTAGCTTCAAGCCGGCTAAGCGCCAAATCCGCCTCGCGCCCAAAAGTCAGCTCTAAGGTATGCATCAAGTTGCTGCGCAGATCATTCATTTTCTCCTTGAAGCGCTCAATAGCTTGCTTACGCTTATAGGGGATAACAAAAAAGCCTAAGATAGCTAAAGCACTGGCTGCGACGATTCCCGTCACATCCATGGCTGCTGAAAACAAGGTGCTCGCTACGAGCGCCCCCAAGCCTACAGCACCCACCTCAAAAAGCGCCGTCTGTGCCACAGCCCCTTCCACTAAGACGCTCAGTTCCTCAGCTTCCTTCTTGTGGTTATAGCTATTGACAATCGTTTTGATGGTCTCGCCTACACTTGCCATCAGGTCAGTTCGCCGGGCTGCTTGCGGGCTCATTGGTCCAGCCTCAGTTTGCTTGCGCGCCACAAATTGCCGGCGTTCCAGCGCAGCCATCACCTGATACCAAGCGTGCAAGTCCTTATCAACCATCCAATCGATCATGCCATGCACTTTAGCATCTATCTCCGAGGAAAGCCCGGCCAGCACTTCTTCTTCGAACTTGGCTTTAATTTTGTCGCTCTTGGCTAAATTGCCAATATTGGTAATGCGCAAATTGGTGTTGAAAAATTCTTCTCCACGTTGTTCAAAGTTCTGTAAAACATTATCAACTTCCGCCAAACGGGGTTTGATCTCGGCGGTTAGCTCCTTCCGGTAAATAGCCAGCATTTCCTCTAACTCACTCACCAGTTTGAGATCCGCGTTTAGCTCCTCGGATTGAGCGCGGTTCAGGTCTTCTGCTTGACTCAAAAGATTTGCTGCCACGCCGATGGGATTAGAAAACTTAAGCTCCAGCCTCGCACGGTCATCTAAAGTTTCGGTGATATAACGCTCCAGGTCTGTAATCCCACTGTCTTTGCGTAGTCGTTCTTTCTCTTCCGGGTCGCTGGTCTGGTTAGCTTTCTCAGCTAGTTTAGCCGAGAGTACAAACAATTCCGGTGTATAGCCTAAGATGCCAGCGGTGTGCTGCGCCACAAAAGCGCGCACTTCATCCACTGCGGCTCGTCCCTCCAGGATGTCGACTTTATTAATCACCAGCGCAATCTTTTTGCCCCATGCGAGGATTTTCTCTAGGAACTGGCGCTCGCTTTCGGTCAGGGGGCGGTCGGCAGAGGTGGTAAAGAGCACGAGGTCGCTACGGGGAACGTATTCGGTGGTGAGCAGCTCATGCCGACGGATGATGGCGTTGGTGCCTGGTGAATCAATCAGGTTGAGATCTTTGAGTAGCTCCAAGGGATAAGTGACGATAGCAAAATCTTCATTGACGATCTGCTCGCTGAGTGCTTCCCCCCAGCGTACCAAGGTCACCCGAGCGGTTGTGGGGGTCACACCTTCTTCAAGCACATGGTCACCGAGCAAGGCATTGATCAGCGCGCTTTTACCGGAGTTATACTCACCGACCACCACAATCAAAAACAGCTCATCCAGCTGCAGTATGGCTTCGTCGAGTGCCTTTTGGGCATCTTCTGGCAGATTAAAGTCAGAAAGAATGCGTTTGGCTTCGTTAAGCTGTTGCTTTTCCTGTTGTAAGAAGAGCATTTGTTCGTTTGTGAGCATTGTCCCTTGCATAATGGGCTCCTTACCGCCGGTGGATGCTTTTCGGTCGGATAGGTAAAATTATACTCTCAGTAAGGGGCGTGGCTAATTTACATCCCCCAAGTAGATGGGCCGCTGGGGGTCTTCCAAGTGCAACAGATAATGGCGCAAAACGCGAGGGTACAGGTTCACCGCATCAAGCTGGTCGAGCGGCACCCAGCTAACCCCAATCTGCCCTGGGTCGGGGTCTTCGCCGGCTTGGGGCTGGTAGCCCTCAGGTAAGCTGCAAGCAAAGAGAAGCTCCAGCTCGTGTACATGCCCGTTGGCTTCGGCAAATTCGTGATGATCGCTAATGTAATCACGCACAAAGAGCAGATCGCCAACTTCCACATCGGTGTTGATTTCTTCTAGGCATTCGCGGCGCAGCGCTTCGGGTAGGGTCTCGCCCTTATGCTGCCCCCCGCCCGGCAAAACAGCATATTGGCTGAGGACGTCGCGCTTAATTTGCAGCAAAATCTGGTTGTTTTGGATAATAACTGCTTTAACGGAAGTGCGCACGTGGTTTTTCATCTTTCTAGGCTCCAATCGTCTTGTTCCTTAGGACATTTTACCGCAAGGGATTTCAACTATTGCAGGCCCACTTCCCAGAGGTGCACATGCCCCGGCTCGGACTGATCGAGGTCATATAGCCGCAGACGCAGGCTCTGCACCTGCAAGGCGCTACCAAAAGGCACCGCGAGCGTGCGGTAAGCCTCCTGGGCTCCGATTTCAGCCGAAAACTGCTGCAACGTTGGCTGGTCTGGTGAGCTTACCTCCACCTCCAGGCGGCTGGCGGCATTGCCAATGAGCACGCTTACCCCGTGCAGCTCCACCGGTTGCGCAAAGCTAAGCGCAATCTCTAACGGGTTTGCCTCAAAGCTGCGAATGAATGTCTTTGGGTCCTCATCAAAAACCTGGGCGATCCGGCCGATATCCAGCGGGGAATACGACACACTCACCTTCTGCCCTAATAGTTCCAACTCTGCCTGCTCGGGCTTGCGGCGCTCAGCCTGCTCGCGCGCAAAGATTTCAGCCACATCATCCCTATACTGCAGAGTAACAAAGTAAAAGCCGCACTCTCCATTAGGGTAAGGCAGACACTGCAGTACTTCCACGTCGCTGAATTTATTGGTCGTAAGCATCCATTCATATTCCTCTGGCGTCATCACAAAAACGTCGTGTTCACCCAGAGGCAACTGGTAGAGTGTATAAGGCTCAATCGTGCCCATCTGGATAGGCAGGGGGTCACCCAAGAAAAAGCGCGCAATCACATCGGTGCCGTTCGCCCAGGAGGGGCTGAGATGAATTTTTTTTTCGGGGTTGGCTTGCATAAAGCCTTTTATCTCATCGAAGAGCGTCTCTCCGCCCCACTGCATACCATACAAGCCATAATCCTCATACCAGGTAGGTCCGTTTTTCAGAGCATCCGCAGTCATGCTGACGCTCAACGCAGCCCAGAGCAGCGCTAAGCCCACCCCAACCCAGCGGCCTGCCAACTGTGTATGTTTTTGGGCTAACCAGGCAACGAGCTGCTCCATGCCTAACAAGGCTAAATAGCCTAACGGGATAATCATCACGAGCAGACGCGTGATGGCTACATCCACTAAAGCCGCGCCCGTTGGGGCTACGAGCAGGGCGATGAGCACCACCCGCCAAGCCGGGTCCCTTAACCGGCGCAATGCCGTGACTAAGCCTAACAGCACAAATGGCAGGCTGATCAGGCGCATGTGCCCCAAGCCCTTCATTTGATGGCGGATCAAATCAGAACTGTTGGGCAGGAACCAATAGGCTGGGTCGAAGCCCCGCAAGTAGCGGCGTAGAAATTCCCCGATTTTTGCGCTCAGCGGCTGACTGCTGACCCAATAAGAATGCAGCTGGTTGAGGTGCTGGCCGAGCGCTTCGGGGTGCTGCACGCGGAAAAGCACATATGGCGCAGCTAAAAGCACCAGCACGCCCAACCCGCGCAGCAAGCCTTGGCGGTCTGCCCAGTGGTAGCGCCAGTCGACTACGAGCAGCACCACCCCAATGAGCACCACCACCAATTGCAGCGGGCTATAGGCATAAAAAGCCAGCGCGCCAAAGAGAAACGCCCAGGGTAGATAGCGGCGGTCCTTAAGCCGATAGCACAGATAAAAGTAAAGAAACACGCTGAACATGGAGACGCCTAAGCTGGTCTCAAAAGCGGTGCGGGAGTGCAAAAACCAAGCCGGCACGGCTGCCATAAACACCGGCACTGCCCACCACAGGCGCGCCTTGAAGAAATCACGCAGCGCAAAGCCCATGGTTAAGGGCACCGCAAGCGAAATCACTGCTTGCACCGCGCGCGTAAGGAATACCGAGCGCGGCAAGAGCGCCGGGATCAGCTGCAGGTAAACCGAGAGGCTTAGGTTGTATTGCCCGCCGTTTTCAAAGTAAACCGGCAGCAGCCGTCCGCTAACATCACGCAGCCCGCGCGCCAGTAAATCCACTGCGGACATGGTCTGGACGGCTTCATCGGTGAAGAAGTAAATCGGAAACTTATCCAGTTGAATTAGGCGTGTACCTAGGTAGAGCACGAGTCCCAGAGCAAATGCCCATTCTTTCCAGCTAAGTCCACGCAGCTTCTGCGCCAAAGTCAGCTTTGGCTTAGCTTGGGGTTGAGCCAATGCAGGGTCAGCTTCCATGTTTCAGATTATACCCAGCCAGGAAATTCCCTGCCGAGTCGTTGAGTGAACGGGTATAATTCCGTGGACTGTAAACTAAAAGGATGCCTTATGTTACCTGAAAAAATCACCCGGGAGATGTTTGATAAACTCGTCTCTCTTGCCGCTCTCGAGCTGGACGAAGAGGAGAGCGAATATCTACGCACCGAGCTCAACCACCAGTTAGCTGCCGTGAAGGAGCTGAGCGAAATCCAATTGGATGAGGACGTGCAACCCAGCCTGCATGGCATAGAATGCCAGGGCAATCCGCCCCGCAAGGACGAGTGGCAGCCCTTCCCCGATCCAGACGCAATTTTGGCGCTCGCACCAGAACGCGAGGGGCGCTACTTTGTGGTGCCGGAGATTGCCCAGCCTGGTCAGGAGGGGCAATGAACACTACTTCGCTTTCCGCTTTCGAGATTGCCCGCCGCGTGCGTGCCGGTGAGCTCTCTCCCATGCAGGTGCTCGAGGAGCATTTAGCGCAAATCGCCGCGGTAGACGGCATTCCGGGTCAGTTAGACCCGCCGGCAATGGACGCGCGCGAAGAGCAGAAGGTACACGCCTTCATCCAAGTTACGGCAGACTTAGCGCGTAAGCAAGCCGAGCAGATTCAAGCTAAGTTAGCGCGCGGCGAAGACCCAGGTCCCTTGGCTGGCGTGCCTGTCTCGATCAAAGACATCTTTTGCGTACAATGCACCACCACCACCGCTGGCTCGCGCATTCTCTATAACTTCCGCCTGCCCTACACCGCCACCACCGTGGCGCGCTTGGAGCAAGCCGGCGCGCTTATCTTGGGTAAGACCAACTTAGACGAATTTACCTACGGCTCCTCGAGCGAATCGAGCGCCTTCCAGCCGCACCCTAATAACCCCTGGAACACGCAGCATGTGACCGGTGGGTCATCTGGCGGCTCAGCCGCTGCAGTAGCAGCGCACGAAACGCCCCTCTCCCTCGGCACCGATACTGGCGGCTCCATCCGTCAGCCGGCAGCCTTTTGCGGTGTGGTCGGGCTCAAACCCACTTACGGCCGCACCTCACGTTACGGGTTGATTGCCTTTGGCAGCTCGCTCGATTGCCCCGGCCCGATGGCACGGAATGTGAGCGATGCTGCGCTGATGCTGCAGGTGCTGGCTGGCGCCGACCCGAAAGACAGCACTAGTTCTATCCAGCCTGTGCCGGATTATTTAGCTGCATTGGCGGAAGGCGTGCGCGGTCTTCGCATCGGCATCTCTCCCGATTACGACCATATCGCTTACCCCGATACGGAAACCGGTGAGATGGGCATCCAAGCTATCCAGCCGGAGATGAACCAAGCCGTGCGTGAGGTAGCGCAAGTGTTAGCGAGCTTAGGCGCTGAGATCGTCGAAAACGTGCCTATGCCTAATGCAAGGCACGGCATCCCGACCTACTTTGTAATTTCCCGCGTAGAAGCCGCCTCTAACCTGCACCGCTTCGATGGCGTCAAGTATGGCTACCGCACACAAAAACCTGTGCAGGACCTCTCGGAGCTTTATCGCGTCACGCGGGCAGAAGGCTTCGGTTTGCAGCCCAAGCTGCGCATCCTGATGGGCATGTACGTTAGTGCGGCGGCGCACTCGGCGCACTATTACCAAAAAGCGTTGCGCGTGCGCTCGCTGATCCGCGCTGATTTTGAACGCGCCTTTGACCCGACCGGCCCTTACCGCTTGGACGCCCTGCTCACGCCCACCACCCCTACCACCGCCTTCCGGCGCAAAGAGGTGCTGAGAGACACGGTTCTGATGCAATACTCTGACCAAATGACCGTGGGCGCCAACCACGCCGGCATCCCTGCCATCAGCATACCGGCGGGGCTGGACCCGCAAGGCTTGCCGATTGGCGTGCAGTTTTTCGGCAATGACTTCCGCGAGGACCTCATCCTGCAGGTGGCGTACGCTTACGAGCAAGCTACCCAACAAGCCCCTTGGCGTCAGGAAGTCCCCCAAGCCTTGCGTGCCACGGAGGTGAAATGATGACGCAATATGAAATTGTGGTCGGGCTGGAAACGCACATTCAGCTCAACACCGAAACTAAGATCTTTTGCTCGTGCAAAGCCGATTCCTGGGGCGCGGAGCCCAATACTAACATCTGCCCAGTGTGCAGCGGTCTGCCGGGTGTGCTGCCCGTGCTGAATGCCGAGGCAGTTCAAAAAGCTGCCTTGCTTGCCGCCGCGATGCACGCTGAGATCAACCCGGTCTCCTACTTTGACCGCAAAAACTATTTCTATCCAGACCTGCCCAAAGGTTATCAGATCACCCAGTTTGATGAACCCATCGGTAAGGGCGGCTACCTGGACGTACACATGCCAGATGGCAGCACCCGCCGCGTGCACATCCACAAGCTGCACTTAGAGGAAGATGCTGGCAAGACCAAAATCGAAGCTGGCAGGCGCTTGGTGGACTTTAACCGCTGCGGCGTACCTTTGGTAGAGATGGTCACCGAGCCGGAGCTGCACTCCGGTGAGGAAGCCGCACAGTATCTGACCGAGCTGCGCCAGCTGTTGCGCTGGATCGGCGTCTCTGAGGCGGATATGGAGCGCGGGCATCTGCGCTGCGATGCCAACGTCTCCATCCGCGAAGCTGGCAGCACGGTGCTCAACACCAAGACCGAGATCAAGAACATGAACTCAATTGAATCCATCCGCCAAGCCATCACGCTGGAAGCGCAGCGGCAAATTGCAGCGGTTGAAGCCGGCGAGCGGGTAGAATCCTATACTTTGGATTGGGATGCTGACACCGGAACGCTGCGCAAGATGCGCTCCAAGGAAACTGAAGCTGATTACCGCTACTTCCGCGAGCCAGACCTGCTGCCGGTGAAGTTGAGCGAAGAAGAAATCGCGCGCATCGAGAGCAGCCTGCCCGAGCTGCCTTACGCGCGCAAAATGCGCTTCATTGCCGAGTATCAGCTCTCCGCTTATGATGCCGATATCCTTACCAGCGAGCGCAGCCTTGCGGATTACTTCGAAGAGACAGTGCGCCTAAGCAGCGCTGCGCCTAAAACCGTCTCTAATTGGATGATGAACGACCTCTTGCGCTTGATGAACGACCTGGGCAAGAGCGCCTCCGAGCTGCGCCTGCGCCCGGCAGAGCTGGCTGAGATTATTGATTTGGTCGAGAGCGGCAAGATCAGCCCGGCGACAGGCAAAGCCTTGCTCCGAAAGGTGGAGGAAAGCGGGCGTAAGCCCTCTGAAATCGTCACCGCGGAAGGCTTGGGCTTGATTGGAGATGAAGATGCCCTGCGCAGCCAAATCGCGGCGGTGCTAAGCGAGTCGCCGAGCGAAGTGGCGAACTTCAAGGCTGGCAAAGAGAGCTTGCTGGGTTGGTTTGTCGGTCAGGTGATGCGCCGCACAGGCGGCAAAGCTGACCCCAAGCGCACGCGAGAGCTGCTGCTTGAGATACTCAGAAAATAGGCTTTGTTCTCGCCGGTCTCCACAATCTCAGTTCTCGCCGGTCTCCAGACCGAGCGAGCGGTTTTGACCGAAGGTCTCCGCATTTCAAACATAATTGAGACCTAAAGGTCAAATGCCTTGCCTGGTCAGGAGGCCAGGTAAGAACAGGTCTCCCGATTTGTTCTCTCCGGTTTCTGAATGCACATCCTACCCTTAGGGTAGCGCGCGAAGAGTTTTTGCCGTTCTCGCCGGTCTCCAGAGTGCGCAGCCTACCCGTAGGGTACCGCGCGAGCGGTCTTGACCGCACGTTTCCAAATTTAAAGCGCCGTTCTCGCCGGTCTCTGACCGAGCGAGTAGGAATGACCGCAGGTCTCCGCATTCCAGGTATTTTTGTTAATTATTCTCCCTAAAAAGGCTATGAGTTCTTTGAGACCTAAAGGTCAAATGCCTTGCCTGGTCAGGAGACCAGGCAAGAACTGATCTCTCTATTTGTTCTCGCCGGTCTCTGACCGAGCGAGTGGGCTGACCGAAGGTCTCCAAAGTGCATACCTGCCCGTCGAGTACCATACAAGAACAGAGGAAAGATCAGGCGATTAGCTTGCCTGGCATTGACCATTTTTCAGGTTTAGCTTAAAATAAACTTACTTGCGGGCGTCGCCAAGTGGTAAGGCATTAGCCTTCCAAGCTAACATTCGCGGGTTCGAATCCCGTCGCCCGCTTTTTTCTTTTCCCCATAACTTACAATATTTCCAGGTTTGCCAGTGATGCCACCAGCGCTTTGAGCCCGTAACCCTCAAAATACACTTCCACAGTCTCATCGCCCAGCTCCAGCCGGCTGGCTTTGACCACACCGCGCCCATAGGTCTTATGCCGTACTTGCATGCCCGGTTTATAGCGCGTCTCTTGGGGCACGTCCGCCTTCACGGCTTGCCGATGCACTGGCATCTCCCAGCGGCTGTAATCTGTCTGGTAAGAAGTATTCAGACGGTTGGGCAAGCCGCGTGGGCTGCCCTGCAAAAGCTCCTGGGGCAGGTCGTCCAAAAAGCGCGAGGGCTGCGTTTCCTCATAGCTGCCATACGGGCTGCGCCGGCGGCGGGCGCGCGTGAGCGTCAACGATTTTTTAGCGCGGGTAATGCCGACGTAGAGCAGCCGGCGCTCCTCCTCCAGGGCTTCGGGGTCATCGCGGGAGCGGCTGTGCGGCAGCAGCATCTCATCCAAGCCGGTGATGAAGACGTGCTCGAATTCCAAGCCTTTGGCGGCATGCAGAGTAAGCAGTGTGGGCGTGTCCACGTTCTCGGGCAAGGTGTCTTGGTCAGCAACGAGTGCCATCGCCTCCAAGAAAGCTGCCAAGTCTGTGTATTCCATCACCACTTGGCGCAGCTCCAGCACATTTTCCCAGCGGTCTTGGCCTTCTTCGCTATTATCCTGAATATAGACCTGATATCCCGTATCTTCGATGACACGGTCAAAGAGGATTACTGGCGGGTTATTCTCGGCAACGTGGCGCCACTGCGCAAGCCACCGGCCAAACAGCTCTAAACGCGCACCTTCACGGCCAAGGCTAGCTAATATCTCGGCGCTCGCCGGTTCGCTCAGGCGCAGTACGGCTTCGCCCAGCGTCAGCTCGCTCGTGCGCGCCAGCTCAGCTAGTTTCTCCAGCGTTTTCTTACCAATCCCACGCGGCGGCAGGTTGATCACCCGGCGCAAGCTGATTTCATCTTTGGGGTTGTAAACCAGACGCAGGTAAGCAATCATGTCTTTCACTTCACGCCGACCATAGAAGCGCTGAGCGCCAACTAAACGGTAGTTGATGCCCTCGCGCCGGAAAGCCTCTTCCAGCAAACGGGATTGCGCATTGGTACGGTACATCACCGCAAAGTCGCTGGGCTTATGTTTATTAGAGAGCAAGCCTTGGCGGACGGCTTCGACGACATAGGCGGCCTCCTCGCGGTCATCGGCAGCCACAAAAAGCGTGATCTTCTCCCCCGATTGCTGCTCGGTGAAGAGCTTTTTATGCGTGCGGTTAGGGTTGCGGTCAATTACCGCCATGGCACTATCCAAAATGGTTTGGGTAGAGCGGTAGTTTTGCTCCAGCAAAAGCGTGCGCGCGTCTTTAAAATCAGCTTGGAAGCGTTGGATGTTGCGGTAATCGGCGCCGCGCCAGCGGTAGATGGACTGGTCCTCATCCCCGACCACATAAAGGTTATGGTGGCTCTGGGCTAAGCTGCGCAGGATGGCGTACTGGGCGTAGTTGGTATCCTGAAACTCATCCACTAAGACGTGTTCAAACTTATGTGCCCAGGTCTCTTGTACCTGCGGGTAGTTGGCAAACAGCTGCTGGGTATAGACCAGCATGTCATCAAAGTCCATAGCGTTATTGCGGACTAACATCTGCTGGTAGCGGATGTAAAACTGGCGGATTTGCTCATCACGGTAGGTCTGGATGGGGTAATTTTCGGGGGAAATCAGCTCGTTTTTCGCGCGCGAGATGGCGTCTAAGACCGAAGCTGGCCTATAAAGCTTTTCATCGCGACCGGATTCGCGCACGATTTCCTTCATCAGCGTATGTTGATCATCTTCGTCAAAAATCACAAAATTTTGATCCACAGGCAGCAGGTCTGCCTCGCGCCGCAAGATGCGCCCGCAAACGGAGTGGAACGTGCCTAACCAGATTCCTTGTCCAGAATTGCCGATAAGCTTCTCGACGCGCCCGCGCATTTCCCGCGCGGCTTTGTTGGTGAAGGTTACAGCTAAGATGTGATAGGGCGGTACGCCCAGCACGCCGATGAGATAGGCTATGCGAAAGGTAAGCACGCGCGTCTTGCCTGAGCCCGGGCCGGCTAAAACCAGCGTGGGACCCAAAGGCGCAGCCACGGCTTGTTGCTGCTGCGGGTTCAAAAGTTCGAGTAAATCTTCCATGGATTATCCATTGTACTGCAAGCCATGGATTAATAAAGCGAGGCGGAGAAGGAATTATAGGCTACACATATAACTCTGTTCTTGGGAACTGTTCTTGCGTGGGTACCCTGCGGGCAGGCTGCGCACTCAGGAGACCAGCGAGAATAAGGAGGAGACCTACGGTCAAGTCTGCTCGCTCGGTCAGAGACCGGCGAGAACTACAAAAATTCCTCGCACGGTACCCTACGGGTAGGCTGCGCACCCAGAGACCGGCGAGAACAAAGGATCGTTCTTTTGGAGGAGGAACCGCGGAGCTTAGTTCTTTCATGGTCTCCTGACCATGAAAGGCAGTTGATCTTTAGGTCTCAAAAAAATGATAACCCTATGATTACAATCGTCAATTAATAATGCTAGAAATGCGGAGACCTGCGGTCAAGTTCCTCGCTCGGTCAGAGACCGGCGAGAACAAAGTTAGGCACTCAGAGACCGGCGAGAACAAGGACAGAGACCTGCGGATTGCTCTCTAAATCCGCTATCCCATTAACCTCACGCACATTTATCTTTACCTCTTAAAATAATGCGGTCGCAATCCCAATGCCAATCCCCGCAAGCACCAGCCAGTAAGGTTCCAATTTGAGCACGAACATGCCTGCCAAGCCAGCTGCCAGCAGCAGCGCCGTCCAAACGTCCACCAAGGCGTGCCGCCCCATGGCAATCACAATCGAAATCAGTAACGCAATCACACCGGCATTTACCCCTTTCAGGATCGCTTTGGCGATCGAGGATTTTGCCCAATGCGCCAGCAACGGACCAAGTGCCATCACGATCAGGAAGGAGGGTAAGAACAAGCCAATGGTCGCGGCAATGGCACCCGGTAAGCCCGCCACCATAAAGCCAATAAAAGTGACCGCAGAAGAAA
>DMCS01000013.1:20656-21290 GCA_003445715.1 Candidatus Mesolinea sp.
GATGATGAGTTCATCAACCCCAAGCAATGCGGCTGCCAACGCCAATCCAAAGATGAGCACACTCTGCCAAGCCTTCAGCGAGGCTTTGCCCATGTTCCACACGGTGTTGATGACGATCGCCAAGACGAGTGGGTTGAGAACGTAAAAAATCGCGGCAGTTTGCGGTAGGGAGCCATAGCGGATGTAAAGCCACGCCATTGCCACCGTAGCGATAAACGAGGGAAGGATAAAACTCGTGCCTGCGGCAATGAGGCCTGGGTAACCAGCCTCAACGTAGCCAATATGCATTGCCATTTCTGTGGCATTAGGCCCCGGCACCAAATTCGTAGCGGCTAACATTTCCAAAAAATGCTCTTCTGTAATCCAGCCACGTTTGCGCACGGCTTCGTGCTCCATCATGGCAATGTGGGCAGTGGGAGAACCAAAGCTGGTAACCCCGATACGCAAAAATACAGCGATCAGGTCTTTTAGGGAACTCGGTTTGGTGGTGACAGCCTGTTGCATCGCAAAAACATACCTGGAAACCTTTCTGGATTCCTACCCTCTCAAAATAGGCATATGCAGCAACAGATTTTCCAGCACAAGGCGAGGATTCACATATTTCGCTATTTGGTCTAAAGCTTTCTCGCAAGCC
>DMCS01000013.1:21546-34228 GCA_003445715.1 Candidatus Mesolinea sp.
CCTTTTTTGCGGCTGAGGTTCTCTACAAATTGCAAGCGCTGACGGCAATTGGCGGTAAGCAGCTCGCTAAGCGCATCTAAAGCATCCTCATAAGTGCTGGTTAAGTCTGGGTTTTGGTAAAGTCTGACAGCCGCTCCAATGCGTCCTGAGGTAAGATGCGCCAGCAAAGTAGCCTGTTCACCTGGGATATGATAGGCTTCTGCTAAGTATTTAGCCGCTGTTTCCACAGGCAGCGGGCGCAAGCGCAAGATCTCGCAGCGCGAGGCGATGGTTTCCAGCAGGCTCTCTTGTGCGTCGGCAGTCAAGATCAGCACAGCCCTAGCTGGGGGCTCCTCCAGCGATTTAAGCAGCGCGTTGGATGCGGCAGCGGTAGCCCTCTGGAAATCCTGGATAAGCACGATGCGGTACTTAGCTTGATAAGGAGCCAAGGCGAGCGCTTGTTGCATCTCGCGGATTTGGTCAATTTTTAGATCTTGGTGCCCTTCGAGCGGTGCCAAGATGGTCAGGTCAGGGAAAGTGCCAGCATTAATTTTCCGGCATACGATGCATTGGTCACAAAATTCGCCTGGCGCCGGCGGGTTAAGGCAGTTGAGCGCCTTGATAAAGGCTAAAGCCAGGGTGGTGCGCCCTACCCCTTGCGGCCCAGTGATCAAGTAAGCGTGACGCAATTTTTCCGGTTGAGTGTGCTCTTTGAGGATGGCAACAGCTGTCTCATGCCCGCAAATATTCCAGGTCATAGCAAGATTCTAACACAGGCGGACCTTCCACTCTGAATCTTGACCATATCCCCTATAGAAGGTACTCAAGAACGCAGACCCAAGTGCCAAGCGCACTACCGTGGTCCCTGAGCACAGCCTTCTAGTGCAATTCCTTCTTCTAAATCATCCACCATAGCATTCTTAGCATATAATAGGGCGGTACGCAAGCTGGCATTCAAGGAGGATGACTGCATGAGTGATAAACAAATAACCCAGGAACCCAACGCAAAACCTGAAGGTGAGGTCCCCTGGCACGCTCTGGAAGCTGAGGAGGTACTCAGCAAGCTTAAAGTGGACCTGGAGAGAGGTCTTTCTACAGCGGAAGCTAGACGCCGTTTAGAGCGCTTCGGGCCTAATGAACTGGTGGAGAAAGCGCGCACCACCTTTTGGCAGATGCTGTGGGGGCAAATCAACAGCTTCGTGATCTGGCTGCTTATCGGTGCCGCCATCATCTCCGCCTTGCTCGGAGATTACGTCGAAGCTGGCGCCATTTTGCTCATCGTGATCTTCAACGCCATCATGGGCATTGTGCAGGAATCCCGCGCGGAAGAATCGCTGGCAGCCTTAAAAAAGTTAGCCGCACCCGAAGCTCAGGTGCTGCGCGACGGGCACCGCATCTCCCTACCCGCGCCACAGCTTGTGCCAGGCGATATTGTTTTCATCGAAGCCGGCAACTACATTCCCGCTGATATCCGCCTGTTGGAAGCCGTCAACCTGAGCATCGATGAAGCCTCTCTGACTGGCGAATCAGTCCCAGTGAAGAAAAGAGCCGATGTGGTGCTCGAGGAAGATATCCCCATTGGCGACCGGCACAATACTGCATTCATGGGCACATTGGTGACCTACGGCCGCGGTAAGGGCGTCGTCATCAGCACGGGCATGAACACGCAGTTAGGCCTCATCGCCACCATGCTACAAACTGTGGAAGAAGAACAAACCCCACTGATGAAGCGCCTGGATCAGCTTGGTAAGACACTCGGTATCGGCGCTATGGCAGTGTGCGGTTTGGTCTTCATTGTCGGCGTAACCCGGCTGGCACTTTCAACTGCACAGTTTTCCTTAAGTGATCCTGCAACTGTCCAGGAGCTGCTCAACCTCTTCATGATTGCGGTTTCTCTGGCAATTGCCGCCGTGCCTGAAGGTTTACCAGCCGTCGTAACCATCAGCCTTGCCGGCGGGATGCGCGAGATGGTCAAGCGCCATGCACTGATCCGCAAATTGGCATCTGTGGAAACCTTAGGCTCAGTAACGGTAATTTGCTCGGATAAAACCGGCACCCTGACCCAAAACCAGATGACGGTCACGCGCCTATGGGCAGATGGGAAATTTATCTCTATCACCGGCAGCGGCTATGAACCACATGGTGAGTTTTTAAATGATGATCAGAAAATTAATCTCAAAGAGTATCCCGCAGTCGGCACCGCAATGTGGATCGGTGCGCTGAATAACGACGCTCAACTCGAACTCAGCGGCGAAAGCGAAGGCAAAGCCACTTACCGCATCGTGGGCGACCCAACGGAAGGCTCGATTTTAGTTGCAGCTGAAAAGGCAGGTACTTCGGTCGAGAAGCTTCAAGAAGCTTATCCGCGTGTGCAGGAAATCCCTTTCGACTCCGAGCGCAAACGCATGCTCACCATTCACGCCCTAAAGCAGCCCATGGATGATGATTTGTCACCTTTCACCTCGGCTGACCGCGAAAAAGGCTACGTTATCGCCGTTAAAGGAGCCCCAGATGTGGTTCTCAATCTGTGTACCCAGCGCCTCAAGATGGATAACGACGTCGAACCGATAACGGAAGAAATCCGCCAAGAGATTTTGGCTGCCAATGACGCCATGACCAAAGATGCCCTGCGCGTGCTAGGCGTGGCTTACCGTGTGGTGCCGCAAATGCCTGAGGAGATTACCCCAGAAGCGCTCGAGAAAGATCTTATCTTTGCCGGTCTCATCGGAATGATTGACCCTGCCCGCCCAGAAGTGAAGAAAGCCTTAAATGAAGCCAGGACTGCTGGTATTCGCACCATCATGATCACAGGAGACTATCCGAATACAGCCCGGGCAATCGCCGAAGAAATTGGATTAATCACGCCAGGGCATCAGGTGCTCACTGGTGCTGAAATTGGGGATAAATCCGAAGAAGAGATGCGCGAGATTGTCAAAGTTACGGATGTTTATGCGCGCGTCAGCCCAGCGCACAAGATGAAGATCGTGGATGCCCTGCGGGATAATCATGAAGTGGTTGCCATGACAGGCGATGGCGTCAATGACGCCCCGGCGATTAAACGCGCAGATATAGGCGTTGCTATGGGCATCACAGGCACAGATGTAGCCAAAGAAACAGCTGATATGGTCCTCACAGATGATAACTATGCCTCGATCGTTTCTGCAGTAGAGCAAGGCCGCGTGATCTACAGCAATATCCGTAAGTTTGTCTATTACCTGATCTCCTGCAACATGGGTGAAATCCTGATCATCTTCATCGGGACGCTGCTGGGCTGGCCGCCCGTACTGACCGCAATCCAGTTGCTCTGGCTCAACTTAGTCACCGATGGCGCACCTGCCCTCGCGCTCGGCTCCGAGAAGGGCGATCCGGATATCATGCAATATCCACCCCGCCCGACCGACGAACCCATTATCAACAAAACCATGTTGAGCGGCATCATCGTGCAGACCATCGCCATCTCTGCAGTCACCCTTACCGCCTTTGCTATAGGAAGAGGAATTAACATAGACTTAGCTGAAACAATGGCGTTCGTGACACTCTCTGTGAGCGAGCTGCTGCGCGCTTACACTGCCCGCTCGGAAAATGTAACCATATTCAAAATCGGGGTTTTCTCCAACCCGATGATGAACTGGGCGGTGTTAGCTTCACTGGCATTGGTATTGGCGGTAGTATATGTACCTTTCCTGCAGCCAATCTTCAATACGACCGCTATTGATCTCCGCTACTGGTTAATGATCTTACCGCTCATTCTGCTGCCTTCAGTTGCCGCAGAGCTCAGCAAAGTCTTCATCGCCCGGAGAAGAGCTAAGGCGCAATAAATCCAACCCTTCAAAAGCCCCCAATTATGGGGGCTTTTTTTGCCGACCAGAAGAAAAGGCTGCAAACTTCTGGTAAAATTCTGGGGTGTCCACCCAATTGAACTCTCAAACTGAAAGTTATCATCTCATTTCAAATTAAGGATGAATCTCATGGAAATTTCTTCCCAAAAAACAATGCAACCTGTCGCTCAGGCTAAAAAAGCCAGACATGCTTGGTATCTCTATGATTTTGGCAACTCAGCTTACGCAGCCATTGTGCTCCTGGCTGTTTATTCCGCTTACTTTAAGGACGCCGTTGTGGGCGGCGCAGAAGGTACGCGCTTGTGGGGCATCTCCGTGGGCATCGCAGCCGTGTTGGTGGCGCTGCTTTCTCCTGTGCTTGGCACAATCGCCGATTTTACGCGTTCGAAGCTGCGCATGCTGGCTGTCTTCACCGGCGTAGCTGTTATCTTCACCGCTTTGCTCTTTTTCGTCGGTCCTGGGGATGTTTTCATTGGCATGCTGTTTTTCATCTTAGCTGAGATTGGTTACCGTGGCGCTCAAGTCTTTTACGATGCCTTGCTGGTGGACGTCTCTACTGCCGAAACCATAGGCAATGTCTCCGGCAAAGGCTGGGCGGTCGGGATGCTCGGCGGAGTGGCTTGCTTGGTGTTAGTGTTGATCCCTCTGCAACTGGTCGGGAATAGCTTCATTCCGTATGCGTTCCTGATTACCGCGCTCTTCTTCCTGCTCAGTTCCATCCCAGCTTTCCTTTATGTGCGCGAACATACCAACGCTGAGCCCTTACCCGCTGGTGAGAAAGTAATCCCCTTTGCTTTCAAGCGCTTAGGTCAGACTTTTTCGGAGGTAAAGCAGTATAAACACTTTATAAGGTACATGGTGGCATTCCTGATTTATAACGACGGCATCATGATGTTGATGGACTTTGCTGCCATCATCGGCGCCACGCTCTTTGGCATGGAGCAAGTGCAGCTTATCTTATTCGTCATCTTGATTCACATTACAGGTGCAGGCGGTGCCTTGCTTTTTGGACGCATATCTGATCAACGCAGCAGTAAGCAAGCCATTTTGGGCTCTTTAGCTATCCTCGTACTGGATTTAGTCGCTTTGTTTTTCATTGGAAGTGTGACCCATTTCTACATCATTGGTGCCATTGCTGGCTTTGCACTCTCTGGGGCTCAGGCTGTCAGCCGCACAATGGTCAGCCAGTTAGCGCCAAACGGGAAAACAACCGAGTTCTATGGCTTCCTCTCTGTAGCCGGGCGCACCTCAACCTTTGTGGGTCCGCTGGTATTTGGAACACTTGCTTATCGCGGGCACGCTTTTTACCTCGAACGCGGACTGAGCAACGTCGCTGCTGAGCAAGCCGGCTTATATTGGGCAATTGGCTCGATCATTGCTTTCTTGCTGATTGGCGCTATTGTGCTGCTGAGTGTACGCAAGGTAACCGCCAAACAGCCGATGGTATACTAAGGCAAATCTTTCCTGGAGGGAAGCGGGATGAAAGTATTAATTACCGGCGGCGCGGGTTATATTGGCAGCACTATTGCGTCATTGCTCGAGGATAATGGGCATATCCCTATCATCCTGGATTCGCTCATTACCGGCCGGCGCGAGTTCACCCAAGGCCGCATCTTTTATGAAGCTGACATTGCCGACCGTGCCATGGTGCGCCGCGTGTTTGCTGACCATCCGGATATTTACGCCACCATCCACTGCGCTGCCCTGATCGTTGTGCCTGAATCCGTAGTTCGCCCTTATGACTACTATTACGAAAATGTGGTTAAATCCATGATTTTCTTCAAGCAGCTGAGCGACTTAGGCTACCCCCGTGTCGTCTTTAGCTCTTCTGCTGCGATCTATGATGTGGTTCCCGGTTTTATGGTGACAGAAGAATCCCCTCTGCTGCCGCTAAGCCCTTACTCGCGCACCAAATATATGATGGAGATGGTGCTCAAAGATTTCAGCCATGCCTACAACCTCAAAGCTATCGCACTGCGCTACTTTAACCCCATCGGAGCTGACCCTAAAATGCGCTCTGGGATCCACGTGCAGAACCCCAGCCACGTCCTCGGCAAACTTGTGGCTGTGGCGATGGGTGAAGAGCCAGTGTTCAACCTCACTGGCGTAGACTGGCCCACGCGCGATGGTTCAGGGATTCGCGATTACATCCATGTGTGGGATTTGGCGCGCGCCCATCTCGACGCCGTTGAGCGCTTCGACCAGGTTATCGCCCAGGCAGCTGAACCGGAGACGCAGTATTGCGTGATCAACCTGGGCACGGGCAAAGGTGTGACCGTCAAGGAGCTTGTGGCTGCCTTTGAGCGCGTATATGGCAAGCCTGTACCAGTTTCCATCCAGCCGCCCAGGCCAGGCGATGTGGCTGGCGCTTATGCCAACGCGGATAAAGCTGAACGCTTGTTAGGCTGGAAGGCGGAGCTGCCCATCGAGCAGGGCATCGCTGACGCACTCAAATGGGGTCAAATTCGCGAATCCATCCTGCACTATTGAGCACCCTTTGTTCTGGCGTGGTACCCTACGGGCAGGCTACGCACTCGGTAAACCATCAGAAACAAGTCGCACATCTTTAAAACCAAACTATTAATCTTCAACCCAACGCTTTACCGGCTGGCCTAAATGTTCTTTGTTAATCAGCCAACCGATAAGCACGCCAAACACAAAGCCGCCGATATGCGCCCAAAATGCTGTTCCGCCCATATCCGCTAAGCCCAGCGTGAGCAACCCATTGAAAAGCTGGATCACAAACCAGAAACCTAATAGCAGCGAAGCCGGCAGCAATGTCAGGCGCAGGAAAAAGCCAATTGGAACAAATGTGAGCACTTTGACCTGCGGGAAGAGGATGAGATAAGCACCCAACACAGCAGCAATGGCACCACTCGCACCCACTGTGGGTATCACAGAGTTGGGGTTCAGCGCTACGTGAGCGAACGAAGCTACCACGCCACCAGCCAAGTAAAACACCAAGTACCAAAAGTGTCCTAAGCGATCTTCCACATTATCGCCGAAAATCCACAGGTAAAGCATATTCCCAAGTAGGTGTGATAAACCCGCATGCAAGAACATACTCGTGAAAATAGCCTTCAGATCACCTAAGTCGAAGCCGGCGGTTACGTTAGCTGGTATCAGTGCGATCTCGTAGAGAGCGGCTTCTAAATTCGGTCCAGCCATGAGTTCAATGATAAACACAATGATATTGAGCGCGATTAGGGAGTAATTGACGAACGGGAAACGATGAGCACGAATTTCATCTTGAATTGGGAGCATGATTTTCTCCTTTGCAAAAACGATTAGACAAAACCATTTAATATTTCCTTTAGACGTGGATGATCCGCGTAGACCCCGCGCCGTTCTGGCGGCAGCAAGGCAGCAATGCGGCACATAATTTCATCAGTAGCTTTGCTTAGCCAATCTTTTGCTTCTTCCTCATCTTGTGTCAAAGGAATCTGGTAAGGTTCTCCAAATTTTACAAGAATTTCCATCTTTCTAAAGTGCGAAAGTTGCTTGCCCATATCAGCGGTACCGCTTACCGCAGCCGGTAGTACCGGCAAGCCGGTTTTACGCACAAGCAGAGCTGCTCCGGGCTTGCCAGCCTGCAACACGCCCGTCGTCGAACGCGTCCCCTCGGGCGAAATTCCCACAATCCAGCCGCGATTAAGGTATTCAATTGCCTCGCGAAAGGCGCTGAAATCCGAAGTTTCGCGTTCAATCCAAATTGCCCTGAGTGTTTCTATTATCCAACGAAAGAAAACTTTTTCCCGATATTTGGTTGCCACCATTGCAATCACATCTTTGCGCTCCGTGCACATGAGCATCGCCGGGTAATCCAACCGGCTGATGTGGTTAGTCGTCAAGATGATCGGCCCATTGGCAGGGATGTATTCTGCACCTTCCACACGGAAATTTGAAAGGAGATTAAAACCTGTTCGGATTAATTTAAGTAGAGTTTCCCGTTGCATAAGCTGCTTTTTATTTTATCTCAACCTTGGTAAACCTTTGGTAATGCTAATATCGTTGGTATTCAGTCAGTAGATCCGGCGGCTTGCCGCTCTACCTTGCGGCTAAAAAGCACAAAAGCTACCAGTAATATTAACGCATAAACCGCCAAGAAGATGATGGTGAGATTCCCAGCTGCAATAACTTGTGGGCTCAGCTCCAAGATGGCTAAGCCATTCCAAATGCCATGCAGCAGGACGGTAAGGAAGTAGAAACCCACGACTTTTGCTGGTTTTTTGCCTTGCCAAGCATTTGCCATTGCCCACCCTAGTAAACCTCCATTGAAGATGTGCAGGAGGGTTCCGCCTAAACGCCCAACAACAAAGCCTAACCAATCCGTCGAGGTGCTGCTCGCCACGGCTGCACTATTCAGCAAACCTTCGACCAAGGCAAAACCAGCGCCGCTCACCATGCCAACAACAAATCCCTCTGCCGGCGAAATCCCGCGCCCCTTCAACAACCAAACCCCTAAGGTCTTGAAAGCCTCCTCGATCATTGGGATAACCAAAGCAACTAGGAACAATATGCCGATAAAGATGGGTGGGGTGCTCAGCAGAGGTGCAAGCAGCTCGATAAGCTCCTCTGGGGCTAAATTGGCACCTTCCAAAAGGGAAAGCAGGTTTTCCAACATTTCCATCACCTGCGGATTGCGCACTAATGCTGCAAGCACTCCTACAACCACGGCAAAAAACAGGACCATTTCTAAGATCAGGATGAAATAGGTGGTGAAGCTTAGGCTAAAAGTGAACAAACCCGAATTTCGCTTGGGGTTTTTCCCCCACTGGCTCCCCGCGCCTAACCGTAGGAACCAGAGGGCAGGGAGTGCCACAGCTAAAGCCGTAAGCTCCGCAGACAACATACTTTGGCTTGGTTGCTCGGGCAGAATAACCAGCCGAATCAAGAGCGTGAGCACAAAGAGTACAACAGGCAGCCAATGGAGTGCAGGCATTGGAGCGCCCAGCCAACGCGGCGGATTTCCGCCAGAAGCCGCGCTCAGACTGCTGATCACTGAGGGGAGGCAAAGCAATGCCAGCATAAATAGGGCAGCGGTGTAAGCCCAGAGCATGGTTTCTTGCAGCTCAGGAGCTATCGCGGGAACTAGACCAACCCTAAGCTGAGCCGAGAAGATTGCACTCCCGAGAAAGAATAAAAACACAAGTAAAGAAAAGACTAACTGGAGGATGTCCATCCAGTTAGTCCTTCCGTGTTGTTCTAAGCTTGACTCAGGAGGCTCAGCGCTCATTTTTCGTCGATAACGATAGTAATAATCTTATCGCCGGCTGGCGCATCTGGATTCACTTGTGTGTCGCGCTCAGTGAGCTTCTCTAACACATCGAAACCAGAAATGATCTTTCCAAAAATAGTGTAACTTCCTGAGAGCTGCGTAGCAGGGACGTAAGTGATAAAGAACTGGCTGCCGTTGGTATCCGGACCGCCATTAGCCATGCCCACCATATAAGCCTCATCAAAGTTCAACGTGTCACTAATTTCATTGCGATATTCGAAGCCTGGTCCAGATATCCCCGTGCCACTGGGGTCGCCCGCCTGCGCGACGAAGTCGTGCGCCACACGATGGAAAGTGATTCCATCGTAGAAGCCTTCGCGTGCCAAAAAGACAAAGGCATTTACCGTCAAGGGGGCTTCTTTCGGATACAGCTCCACGACGATATCTCCCTTTTCGGTTTTTATCGTTGCCGTGTATTCTTTGGCTTGGTCAATCACCCAGGGCGGGCAATCTGTATATAAGCCTTCGCTTTCATCCTTTAGCACCCCAATGACCATGCCCAACGTGCTTGCACTCCAATCATAAGACCAAGGCCTGCCATTAAGTAAGATGGTAGGGGTAGCGTTGAGGCCAATGGTGTTGATGCCATACTCCAGCGCTTCTTGGATCTTATTGACAATCGCCTCACTGGTTAGGTCAGTCATGAATTGCTGAGTATCCAACCCCAAGGTTGTAGCTTCATTCTCTAACCAGGCGGTAAATTCCTCTGTCGAAAGGGAGGACCAGCTGCTCTGCTGAGAGAAGAGTGCGTCGTACATTTCCCAGAATTTGCCCTGCAAACCGGCGGCTTCCGCAGCTTGTGCTGCCAAAGTGGCATTGGGGTGCAAGCTCTCCAGTGGGAAGTGACGGAACACTAAGCGCACCTCTTCCGGGTAGGTCTCCATGAGTTTATTCAGCTCACTATAAAAGCCGCCACAAGCCGGGCATTGAAAATCACTATATTCCAAGACAGTCAGCAATGCATCCTCCGGACCTTTACTCCAGTCATCCACAGTGATTGCGGGGAAAACTGAAAGCATCGCTTCTTGCCCTTCGGTCAGCTCTGGGAAAAGACCTTGCGTAACGGTGCAGACCATCCTGCCCTCGTCATCTACCAACTGCGTCTCCCCGGTTGGCGCTGTGGTAGGTACTGCAGCGTCTTCTGTTACGGTCTCTGTGGGTGTGGCTGTAGCCGGTGGCGTAATTGTATTGGCGGTGCAAGCGCTTACTCCCAGTACCACAACAAATAAGATTATTATCAACTTAAATGGTTTTTTCATAATGTCCTTTCAATGAACTTCCAGCTATGTGTGTAGGGAGCTAAGGAAGTTAATCGTTGATTTTCTCCTGTAAAAATTGCATCACAGCTTGGCGCAAGGCTAGTTGGACTGCGTCTTTAGGCTGCATCGCATCAATTACGCGCCAGCGCTCTGGTTCCAGTTGGCAGAGCTGGTGATACCCCTCGCGTACTCTTTGGTGAAAAGCGAGCTCATAAGCATCCAAGCGGTTCCACTCGTCTTCTTTGCGCTTACGCTGCAAACCAATTTCCACATCCACATCTAACAGTAAGGTGAGATCTGGCTTGAGCTTATCGGTGGCAAAATCCAACATCGCGCGCAAGGTGGCGAGGTCAATGCCGTGGCCATAACCTTGATAGGCTAAGGTAGAGTCACCAAAGCGGTCAGAAAGCACCAATTTACCCTCACGCAACGCTGGCTTAATCACCTGCTCCACCAGCTGGGCGCGTGAGGCTAAAAAAAGCAAAATCTCGGTGCGAGGATGCAGCTCTTGGTTATCGAGCCGCATCAGAATCTGGCGGATTTGATCACCAATGAGTGTACCACCCGGTTCCCGCGTGGTGAGCACGTCCCAGCCTTGTCCGCGTAAAAATTCCGCCAGCTCTGGGAGCTGGCTGGACTTTCCGCTGCCTTCTGGTCCTTCCAGAGTGATAAACATGTTCAATCCCTAAAAATGCGCACAAAGCGATTGGGCTCTGTGCCAAAAGATTGGGAGATCAAGCTCGCCTTTTGAGCTAACTGGTGTTGTTCTCGGCGGATGTTGGCTGAAGCTGGCCGTAAATCAACATATTTTTCACCAGCCAGGACCATCTGGATGGCATCTTCGGCTTGTTCCATTGCCTCGCTATGTTGGCTGATCATGTTGTGCGGCGCAGGCACCATAAATAGGTCTGCTAGGAACTGCTCGATTTGGTTAACCGAGTTGGATTTAATCACAAATACCGGAATGCCCATTTCTTCCGCTTGAATCACAGGTTGCAGCCGCTCGCGATAGTAGCGCCGCTGCGTGACGAAGGTATCTGCATCTTCTAAGTTACGCACCAAACGCGCAGGTACGCTCATATTCTTGATCACTTGTAATAAGCGGTTACGCGCCACGCCAAAAGCGTAGATGTTTTTTACCTCCACAGCATGGGCGGGGACGTGAGTCTCAAAATCCGCCTCAAGAAGAGGCTCGGAGGTTATCTTCCGAGTGGATTTATCGTTGCTCAAGCCTCGCTGAAANNTCCACCGCTGCGGCGACATCCGTATAAACCGCCAAATGTTGCCGGCTTTGAATCTCCACCAGAACAGTAAACGTCGGCGGTGCGCGCCGCTCGAGGACGGTTTTTTGCGTTCCACGCCGCCGGGCTTCATCATCCGAAAGCGTTACCGATTCAATCCCACCGACCAAGTCGGAAAGTGTCGGGTTGAGCAGTAGGTTTTCGAGTGCATTGCCATGGGCTGTGCCAATCAGCTGCACGCCCCGCTCAGCAATCGTACGGGCAGCCTGGGCTTCCAGCTCCCGTCCAATCTCGTCAATGACAATCACTTCCGGGTTGTGGTTTTCCACCGCTTCAATCATCACCTCGTGTTGCAACGAAGGTTTTGGCACCTGCATGCGCCGTGCGCGGCCAACAGCCGGATGCGGAACGTCACCATCCCCACCGATTTCATTGGAGGTATCGACGATTACCACGCGCTTGGTCTCCGCCAAGATGCGCGCGGCTTCTCGCAACATGGTGGTCTTACCCACGCCGGGTTTTCCCAGGAGCAAAATGCTTTCGCCAGAGTTGACCAGGTCAGTGATGATGTCAATCGTGCCGTAAACCGCCCTGCCCACCCGGCAAGTGAGACCGACAATATCACCACGTCGGTTGCGGATAGCAGAAATACGATGCAACGTACGCTCCAAGCCTGCACGGTTATCAGCATCAAAGCTGCCGATGCGCTCGGTGACGTAATCCAAATCGTATTGGGTCACGTCCCGAGGGAGCAACACCACTTCACTATCCGTGAAGCGTGCTGCCGGCTTTCTCCCTAAGTCCAAAATAATCTCGAGCAGGTTGTCGAAATTATCTTCAGATTGTACGGCTTGAGCAATGTCTGGCGGCAAAATCGAGAGCATTGCATCCAGGTCATCGGTTATTTTTTGATGTTTGCTTGTCATTTTCTTTCTTATTACTTCTCCCCTCATGGAAGGCTAAGCAACCCAACCATGAGTCTAACTAAATTCTATCTTATTTTCTCATTCCATTCAACGAAGGACGCTGATTGTATATCAACTTCATAACTTAAGCATAAATCTTTGAGGGTGTTGAAAAACATTG
>DMCS01000016.1 GCA_003445715.1 Candidatus Mesolinea sp.
TCTTTCCCCTCACCAGCATCGGGTGGAAAGTTTTACACTGAAACGAGACGCTGGGGAGGGGAATCAAAGGGGTGGGGGGTGCAGGTTTATGAACATATTGTGATCTTCTTGAATATAAAGTCATTCATTTTTTAATGTTCTGGACATTTTCAACACCCTCATTTTTCATTTATTGACCAGATAAGGTATACTTACATCAATGGAACGCAGCACAAGGATAGTCAACAAATTGTTGGGGCAATCTTTTGACAGACTCCAGCAAACTTATTCCTTTCGGAATGAAAATCTCTTTATAAACTATTTTATACTCAAGAAAACCCAGAGTCGGCTTAGGCAAACTAACCTCTGGGTTTATTCTTCTTAAGGATTGGGCGCTATGAATGCATTCTTATTTGACGAAAATCTTGCTGATATTGACCTTAACTTACAGGAGCTCTCTCAGCTTGAAGCGGAACGCCAAGCACGCCGGCTGATCATGATCCCCAGTGAGAGCATCGCTCCCAAGGCAGTGCGCCAGCTTTTAGCCTCGCCTTTCGTGAACTTATATGCAGAAGGCTATCCACGCAAAGAAACGCGCACACAAACTCAGGCTGAAATCCTAGACCTCCCCACCCAGCTGGGCAATTACCGCCGTTATGGTGACCTGCGCTACTATAAGGGTGTGGATTACGTAAATGTTGTGGAAGCCCTTGCCCGCCGGCGGGCTGCTGAGCTTTTTGCTGCCAATACACTTGCCCCCGAAGATCTATGGGTCAATGTGCAGCCCCTATCGGGTGCCGCCGCCAATAATGCCGTCTATACAGCACTGATTAAACCTGGTGATACTATCCTGGGCATGGACTTACTACACGGCGGGCATCTCACGCACGGCTCACCAGTTAACCGCTCGGGTATGTGGTATAACGCCTTGCATTACACCGTTGACCCCGAAACAGAGTGTTTAGATTACGATCAGATCGCAAAACTTGCCGAGGAAAACCATCCAAAGGTGATTATCGCCGGCTACTCTTCCTACCCCTGGATCCCAGATTGGGTTCAATTCAAGCAAATTGCTGATAGTGTCGGCGCGTATCTTTTCGCGGATGTTTCCCACATCGCTGGTTTTATTGCAGCGGGTTTATGCCCTTCACCAGTGGGCATAGCGGACGTGGTTAGCTTCACCACACATAAAACCCTATGCGGTCCGCGCGGCGCTGTGATCGTCACGCATCATAAAGATATCGGCGAGAAAATCGACAAGGCCGTTTTTCCTGGCGAACAGGGCGGCCCGCATGTCAATACCATCGCCGCTATGGCGCTTACTTTTGAATTAGCAAAATCAGATCAGTTCAAGGCGTTGCAAGCCCAAACGCTAAAAAATACTGCCGCGCTCGTAGAAGCTTTCCAGAAAAATGGGGTGAGAGTACCTTATAACGGTTCTAACACCCACCTAATGCTCATCGACGCCAAGTCTTTCCGCGGCTTGGATGGAATTCCACTCAAGGGCAATATGGCTGCCCGCATCCTCGAATTAGCAGGGATCGTGGCTAACCGCAATACCATTCCAGGCGATGCTTCAGCTTTTTCTGCCAGCGGTGTGCGCTTTGGTACCACCTGGCTTACACAGCGCGGCTTTGTCGAAACTGAAATGGTCGCAATTGCGAACCTGATTACCGAACTCTTACGTGCCACCACGCCTTACCTCCTCTGCGCGCAAGTCGGAAAGAAAACACATGCCAAAGTGGATTTCGAAACCCTTATGAACGTCAGCATGCGCGTGCGCGAACTTGCTGATTCCAAGCCTGCAATGGATCCGACTACCGTCCGCCACAGCTTGCCGCACTATGGTTACCTGGATGATGCATATGAGGGAGAGCAGGCAGCGTTTGAGCTTTCCGGTGAGAAAATCCGCTCCTATCTTACTGATCTGCTCACCAGTGACGTTGAAGCCCTTGAACGAGGAGAATCCCAGCCTACCCTTATGCATACGAGCATGGGTGATGTTTCCGGAGTCCTAACTTGCCTGGACCCGAACACCTTTGTCCTCACCGTACCCGCAGAAAAAGCTGGACTGGCAGCTTCTTGGATGAACAGCATTTCTGATGGCTACATTTGTTATGACCCAGACATTTGCCATCAAATTCCCGGACCAGTGCGCATCTTGCCGGCAAAGCCAATTACGCCTTCCCAACTGACTGGTGACCCAATCTGCTTCGATAAGCCTTACTTTGTGGGTATGCCCAAACCAGAAGAAGTACAAAAACCCGCCTTGCCCGAGTTTACTTGGCAGGAGCCCGAAAACCCTTCCCTCAAGCGCACCCCGCTTTATGAAGTCCACAAAGCCCTGGGCGCCAAACTCGTGCCCTTTGCCGGTTGGGAAATGCCGGTGTGGTATAGCTCCATCCTGGAGGAACACAAGGCTGTGCGCACCGCTGCCGGATTGTTTGATGTCACTCACATGGGGGTGTTCCAAGCCGAAGGACCCAGCGGTTCGCTCTTCCTCGATTCGGTTTGTGCTAATGACATCATGTCACTGAAAATAGGCGAGTCGCTCTACACCCACTTCCTTGACCCGCATGCCAATGTGATTGACGACCTGCTGATCTATCGCCGAGCACCGGAGACTTACCTCGTGGTGGTGAATGCTGCCAACGAAGCTAAAGATTGGGCTTGGCTTAATGCTGTGCGCGAAGGTAAGGTGCTGGTTGACCCAGACCGGCCATGGGTGCGTGCCCCGGGGCGCAAGGTTATCTTGCGCAACCTGAAGGATCCTAAAGAGGGCGCGGATATGCGTGCGGATATTGCCCTCCAAGGACCTGAGAGCCAAGAGATTTTGCTGAAACTGGTTGAACCCGCAGATTCACGCCAGATTCTGCGCTTGAACCGCAATCAACTCTGCGAGGTAAAAGTTTCCGGGATCAACGTGATCGTCTCCCGCACGGGTTACACTGGCGAAAAGATGGCATTTGAGCTCTTCGTCCATCCTGATCAGGCTGTGGCACTATGGAACGCCCTTATGCAAGCGGGCGAACCCTTAGGCCTCAAGCCTTGCGGCTTAGGCGCGCGCGACTCATTGCGCACCGAAGCTGGGCTGCCGCTCTACGGTCACGAAATGGGCGGAGAGCTTAACCTGGGCGTCGGCGAAGCTGGCTTCTTAATCTTTGTCAAGATGAACACCACTTGGTTTATCGGACGCTCGGCTTTCCGCGAGCGCGAACGCAACCGCACTGGTGTGGTTGTGCGCTTCCGCTTCAACGAAAAGAACGTGCGCATGGCTCACCATGGCGACTTAGTCGTGGATGATAAAGGCAAAGTCATCGGCAAGGTTACCAGCTGCGCCATTGATCAAGACGGCTGGCTCACCGGCCAAGCTTTCGTGGATCTGAAAGCCGCCAAAGAAGGGAACAACATCTATATCTACCAAAGTACTTCGGATAAACCGCAAAAACCGCTTGCAGAACTCACCATCGGCGACCGGGTTATCCTGCCAACTGCGGCGACTATTTTGCCAAGATTTATGAAATAAAACAACCAATCTAAAAAAGGAGAGAAACAATAATGACAACTTCATGGGAGCATCGCTATGCGCACCGCACCACCGGGATGACCAGCTCGGCCATCCGGGAGCTGCTCAAGGTAACCGCCCAGCCGGATATCATTTCTTTCGGCGGGGGGTTTCCGGCAGCGGAACTCTTTCCAATCGAGCAGGTGAAAGCTGCTTGCGATAAAATCCTCACCGAAAATGGCGCTAAGGCGCTGCAATACAGCCAAACTGAGGGCTATGCCCCCTTGCGGGAACTGATTGCCCAAAACGCATGCAAATACGGCATCAAAGTAACCCCCGATAACGTCCTCATCACGACAGGCTCCC
Source organism: Candidatus Mesolinea sp. (assembly GCA_003445715.1). GTDB lineage: Bacteria > Chloroflexota > Anaerolineae > Anaerolineales > Anaerolineaceae > Mesolinea. The sequence goes on from DMCS01000016.1 coordinate 3,851, forward strand.
AGCAGACGCTCGACTTTCTTGGCCGCATCTTCATCAACCGCGGCGACCGCATCCTAACGGAATGCCCCACCTACCTGGGCGCTCTGCAAGCCTGGAACGTTTACGGCGCAGAATACGAAACCGTAGACTTGGACGATGATGGCTTGCGCATTGACATGCTGGAGCAAGTAATCAACACGAACGTCAAGTTTATGTA
>DMCS01000058.1 GCA_003445715.1 Candidatus Mesolinea sp.
TAAGCTCATGCTTGCCCAAGGTAACACCAATGGTATGTTCAGGAAAAAGCTCACCAGGCAGCATGAGAGGAAAGGCAGTGATAAATGTATCAAACCAGACCGATACACGTGAATCTGGGTCGTTTTTTGCCATCTGAGAGAGTTTTGGCAGCGATACGCCCAAGAACAGCTGATGTACCAGCTGATGAAAGCGCGCTCCAGCTAAGCAATCAGCTTCGAACTGCAGCATGTCGCGTGCTTGGGCAGCTGGCCACTGAAAGTGCAGCACATAACGCAAGTAAAACTGATATGGGCAGTTGAGAAATGCTTGCAGGTTAGATTGGGTGAAAACAAATGGTAACGGTAAAAAATGCGCCACTTTAACCTCCTAATTTCATGCGGTTACGGAGCGCAGTGCAAACGAGTGCTTCTTTGTTGTTTTTTAATTTCCCTGTGTTAAAAGAAACAGTCAAAGAGCGGCGCGCACGCGTGATGCCTACATAGAACAGCCGCAAGCGTTCGCGGATAACTTCGTTGCGGTCATCGAGGGAATTCGCGCCCAAACGGAAATCGATGATGGGCAATCCTGCGGCTAAGTTCTTCAATTGGGCTAACGCTTCAGCTTGGATGTTGAGGTTATCTCTGAGGTAATATGTTTCAGCGCGGTAAAATTCTCCCTCTTCGCCTGAGGGGTAATCGTAATTATTAGCTGAGGTCAGGAAGACTTTATCCCATTCCAAGCCCTTGGCTTTATGCATGGTGGCAACGACCACCTCACCACGATGCGCCTGGGGGTCAAAGCCTTCGGCTTCTTCGCTCAGATTCTCGAATCGGCGCAAGTTTTTGGTGATATCCACGAGCTCTGAGTTGAGGTCTTCCAAAGACCATTCAGGGTGGAGGTCCTGCAAGTTGCGAATGAGGAGGGCAATTTTGTGTATGGTAGCCAGTTCAATTGCATCGAGTTGCAGATCCTGAGCGATGGCTAATACAAGCTGATCGGGGGTGAGGCTTGCGGCTTGGTGCCACTTGTGCACAACCTCTCGAAATGCAGCCAAGTCTGTAAGCATTTCAACTGCATGTTGTCCCTTCAGGCTGTCGAGCCAGTCTGCACCTTCTACGGGGTAAAGGTAGTTCTCAATGGCTGGGCAGCGCTGAATGAGGCGTGCAATAGCTTCAATTTGGTCCCATGCTGCTTGGTCTTCGCGAATTTTGCGCTTCCACACTTTGAACGCAATGGCTAATTTCTTGGGCTCTTCTGGATTTAGCAGGCTTTCGAGGATATTAGCAATCGATCCAGCTGAAAGGCGGGTAGGATCTGGCAGGTTCATCAAGCTATCCACAACAGGGATATTGGCATTGCGTAAAGCATCTGCGATTTTAGCCACGCGATCATTGAGAAAGGCCAAGACGACCACGGTACTTTCTGGGTTTTTCTCCAACCAAGCTTGTACACGCTCGACGAGGAAGTCCAGCTCTGCTTGATCGGACATTTGCCAGTTGACGAACTCAACCGCACCAGATTCGTCCGGCGGGTTTGGTTGAGGGTCGCCGGGTTTGGTGGGTTGAATATGAGGTGGTGTGAGGGCATCGCGTACTTCGCGGTTTGGATGTTCATATTGTACCCAATCAATCATGCTGTTAGCCAAATCGATAATGCTCTGGCAAGAGCGGCCAGATTCGGGCAAGTCTTCTTTGCGCACATCTGGCTCTGCTAAGAAGCGCTTGAGTAAGTTGGGGTTAGCAGTGGTAAAACTGGCATAAATCGCCTGATTAGGGTCACCCACGCGCACCCAGTTGCCATCCGTGCCCACAAGTAGCCGCAGGATCTTCTCCTGCAGCTTGCTCGAATCCTGCGCTTCATCTTCGAGGATGTAAGGCCAACGGTGACGCAAGAGAGCGATCAGATCTAAATCGTTTTCTAAGCATTGATAAGCCAACCAAATCAGATCGTCAAAGTCGATGGCTCCGCGGTAATTGAGGGCAGCTTGATAATCCTGATAGAGCGTCAAACCCATCTGGAGCAGCGTGGTATCCATAGGGTAATCTCTGAGCCTATTGGCAATTTCCACGGGCGTAAGGCGCAGGTCTTTGGCTGTGCGGATAAAAGCTAAGCCAACGCCTTTGACAAGCTCAAGCAATTTATCATCTCTAAATTTGGATTGATCCTGCAGGTCTGAAAAAAGGTAAATGGGTTTGAGCAGGTCATCGAAAAAGGTAGGATTAAGCTTTAGCCAAGTGTCAACGGTATGCGTTAATATCGTGTCTGCTTCGGTTTGATCCAAGATTTGATAGTCATTGGTGAGGCCAGCCAGCTCTGGCCTCTGGTGGATAATGTCATTGGCCAATCCATGCAGCGTGCGCACGTGATAACCCAGCCCAGAAAGCACCCCGGATTGGCGCAGCAGCTGCCCGATACGCGCGGAAAAGTTATCTGCAGCTGAGTTGGAAAAAGTTACCACCAAAACTTCTTGGTCAGGCTGCAGCTCAGCAGTGCTGACCAGCTTAGCAGCTAAATGTGAGAGCGTCCACGTTTTACCGCTGCCTGGGACGGCTGAAATGCCCATCTTCCCGCCAGTGTAACTGAGGATGCGGGCTTGTGACTCGCGCAATGCCTCAGGCATGCCCTGTCTCCTTTAGGGATTGACGTAATAGACCTTGCAAGCGCGCAAGCAGTAATCCTTTCTCCTCTTGACCGGCTTGATTATATTCACTCAGCCCGAGAATGATACCTTTGCGGCAGCGCGAGAGTAAGCCCGCTAAAATCATCTCCAAATTGGCGTTGCTCACGCGGCTTTCTTCTTCCGAAGTCCACTTTTTACCTTCAGGCCAGGCGCGGCTAAGCACATAAGGATGGGTGAGCGGCTGCTCGAGGCGCTCATACCAGCCCGAGCTGCCCACACTCAACCAAACCTGATAGTCCACGCTCTGTCCGGAGACCAAAAATGTGAGCGCGGGCGCAATGAGCACACTTTCTGGGTCTTCATTCTGCCAGGTGCTCAGGTATTGCGCTGAAATCACGCCATCCAATAAGGTGCGCACGTAGTCGAGGCTGAGCTGATTGTGGTCGCGCACGGTTTGCAAATTGACTGAATAGCGAAACTTCCGATAGGATTCCATCAAGTTATTGGTTGATTGACCGGCTGAGATATTTTGATGAAATCCGAAACCCGGCTGGCTAAGCACTTCACCGAAAAGCTGACTAACGAAGATATCCAGTGGGAGCTGTCGATCAACTCGGCTGAGCCATATTCGTAATTGTTCGTAATGGCTGCCAAACTTAGGCGTGATGCGGGCTTGCATTGCCTCAGCTAAAGCATCAAAAGGTTTGAGAGGATCCGTGGGGTTTGCCAGATTTACCAGGTTGTCGACTAGTAATCGTGCCCGCACCATGTCTAAGCCGTCTATCGCCGCTGTTAGGCAGTTCGTGAGCTGGGTTTTAGCCAAGGGCAGATGCCATTCTGGATGTATAAGCTCGGCAAGCGTGATGAAACACTGTATGACCGCATCTTCAATAAGGGGGATAGAAGGTCGAAAAATGCGTGCACGAATCCCTCGCTGGCTAAGCGCCTGTTGCATCGCAAAGCCAGAGGAACTGTTTACGAAAGGGGCTAAGACTGCGATCTGTCCCGGCTTGGTGCCAGCTTCGACTAATTCGTGAATTTGGTTAGCGACTTCGGTAAGCATTTGCTGGTAAAAACGCAGCGGCTGCTCGGGAATGCGCAACACTTTGGTTAGCGTTGCATAGTCGAGCAGCTGGAAAGGTGGGGATTTTTCTGGGGAAACCAGATAGTTACGCAGGAGCGCAACTTCCGGGCTGGTGGTAAAACTCTGGGTGAGCTCACGTGTGTGTTGGGCTTGTTCATGCAGCCGCCAAGCAGAATACGGGTCTGCACCTAGAAAGACCCGGTAACCAGCTTGTTCATCGTAAACTATTAAAGCGCTCTTGAAGCTCGGCAGCCATTCCGTAATGATGTCATGCCCATAGGGCGGATCCTCTTCGCAATTGTCATAGATGAGATGCTGGAATTGGGTAGTAAGAAAGCGCCGGCAGAGAGGATCCTGCCATACGAACTCTCGAAACAGCTGCACTTGGAGCGAAAAATCCAGCAGATTGTTCTCTAAGCAAAAGCTGCGAAAGGCATTCACGGCTACTTGTAAATCCGCATAAACATTGAGCTGGCTGCTCTCGCCCACCCACGCGGCAGAAAGCTTCGCTCCAATTTCGGTGTAAGGGAAGCCAACCACAGCAGATTTATTGAGGTTATCCAGTACCTGGCTATAAAGGCGGTGGCGTGGGATGCTCACTGAACTGAATGCCCCTTGGTCCAGCATCGGATCGATTAACTTACCCAGATAAAACTGAGCGGTTTCCAGGGTGAGAAACTGTGGCGGGCGGTAGGGGAAATGAAATCCGGCCTGCTCGCTGAAAAGTGGCCAAAACAGCGCTACCATCCGCCGTGCGATGGTATTCATCGTGGCGAAATTCACAGAATAAGATTTGGAACCTTCAGCTTGCTCAAGCAACTTGCGGTAAGGGAATGCTAAGGTGCGCTGAGGCGTGAGCACTAAGATCGGCTCATCCGGTGCCTCTCGTAGGAGCTGCAGCATGCGTTTGCCCGCCAGGGTGGTTTTGCCGGTGCCCGCCAAGCCATGTAAGAACAGGGTTTGATCAAAAGGCAGCGCTAAAATTTTTTTCTGTTCGGCTGAGAGCTGCATCAGAATATTAAACCTTTTGGGTAAACGCACTTACAAGCCAAACCCAGATTTGAAGCCATGCTAAATTTCCCGTGCATGAGCTTATTATAAGCCTTGCAGCCTTCAAACTTTTCTTAGGTTTAGCCATGTAAGAGAAAGGTGATAATGTCCTTAAGTAGCAAAATAGAAATGCTTGGATTCAACTCGCAAGTGC
>DMCS01000095.1 GCA_003445715.1 Candidatus Mesolinea sp.
CTTCAGTCAATCCTTCCTTGCGCAGGTAGTCAATAAATGCCATAATTGTGTCAGTCATCTTTGTGCCTCCTTTTTTGAATTTGAACATTCTTATGGAAGCACAAGATGACTATTTCGTCAACCTTTTTACACCACTATATAAGACTTTACCTGGATGTATTGGAATAGATTAATTTTATGATTTTTACAAAACAGTGGAATTACACGGAACAAGAAAATTATATAAACCAGAAAAGGAGAAAACTATGGCAAGCTCAATGACGAGTTCTTCCGAAAAACCGCAGCGGAAAAGACGAGCCAAACCAGGCAGTACTGGCGAAGGCGATTACTATCGCATTGAGCTGTGGCCTTCCTCTGATTTCACTTTCTTCCGCAACCACGATGTAGGTGATAAGGGTCACCTTATCCGCGTGGCTGGCAAACGTACTAGTGGATCTTGGGACACGGTCGCCTGGTTGGTAAGAAAAGAGGATGCGCACATCGAGGGCGGCGAAACCCTTGTTGGGGATAGTGAAGATGCGAAGCACCTGATCGAAAGCTTAGGTTCCATACCAAAACATGTCAAGGGCGATATCTTCGAAGCTAAGGATCGACCTAATATCCCGGAGAAGAAGAAGCCCACCGAAGCCCAAAAGAAAGCTTGGGCTGAAAACATCAAAAAAGCGCAAGCAGCCCGCTGGGCAAATAAGAAAAAGTAAGGGTCCAAGCTCATCACCCCAAGAAAAGGAAGACTGAAAGTTGCAAGCAGCCCTCCTTTTTATGGAAACAGATATCTAAAGTGCGCTAGCCAGCGCCTTGCTTTTTAATGAGGTCCTTGAGCTGATTTTCATCCAGGATTGGGACGCCCAACTCCACAGCCTTGATGTATTTAGAGCCGGGTTCTGCACCTAAGACGAGGTAACTCGTCTTGCGGCTGACGGAATCGGTCACTTTGCCGCCATTTTCTTCGATCATGCGGGTAGCTTCTTCGCGCGTGAGGGTTGGAAGTGTGCCGGTAATCACAAAGGTCAGGCCGCTCAATGGCTTATGCTCAGCGCTTTCCTGAACTTCTTTTTCCACAGGCCAAACGCCATTTTGTTTTAGCTTCTCTAAAAGTTTGCGATTATGGGGTTGTTGAAACCACCCTACGATGGACTGGGCGATGTTTGGACCGATGCCTTCCAGCGTTTCCAGCTGGCTGGCATCCGCTTGGCTGAGCTTATCTAGGCTGCGAAATGTGCTGGCGAGTTTACGTGCTGCTACCTCTCCAACGCCATGAATGCCAAGACCAATAATTAAACGCTCGAGGGGCTGCTGCTTGGAGGCTTCGATCGCCTGAAGTAAATTTTCGGCCTTTTTTTCTCCGAATTTTTCCAGCTTCAGTAAATCCTCTTTTTTTAAGGTGTATAGGTCTGCTGCGGAGTGAATCAAGCCGGCATCAATGAGCTGGGCAATAATTTGCGGGCCTAAGCCATTAATATCCATGGCAGACCGGGATGCAAAATTTTCGATATTGCGGGCTAATTGGGCAGGGCAGCTGCTGTTGACGCAGTAATAAGCCACCTCTCCGGGTTCTTTTTGGATCTTTGAGCCGCAGGAAGGGCAGTGTGTTGGTATCTGAAAGAGTTTTTCACTTCCAGTACGTTTTTCTGGTAGCGGACCAAGGATGTAGGGGATCACCTCACCCGCACGCTTTACTAGCACTTGATCCCCGATGCGGATGTCTTTCTCGCGGATAAAGTCAAAATTGTGCAACGTGGCTTGTTTTACAATCACACCGCCGATATTGACCGGTTTAAGGAGGGCTAATGGCGTGAGCACACCTGTGCGCCCAACATTGACTTGAATATCCAGGAGCGTGGTCTCGACTTCCGTGCCGGGGTATTTAAAGGCAATCGCACCACGGGGATCCTTGCCAACATAACCCAAACCCTGGGCTAGAGCTAAGTCGTTAATCTTGATTACTACGCCATCCGCGTCGTAAGGCCACTCATGCCGTGCTGTTGCTTGTTGTTCGCAGATACTAATTGCTTCTTCGATAGTTTTTGCATACCAGCGCAATGGGTTTACGGGGAAGCCTAGAGCCTCAAGGTATTCCAAGGTTTCTCGCTGGGTAGCTGGAGGTGTATCACTGGAGATAAGTATTTGATAGAGATATATCCTAAGCGGGCGCTGTGCAGTAATTTTTGGATCAAGCTGCCGTAACGAACCAGCAGCAGTATTGCGGGGATTGAGGTAAGTCTTTTCACCACGCTGGGCAAGCTCAGCATTGAGGCGCTCGAAATCCTTTTTGAAAATGATGGCTTCACCGCGCACCACCAGCTGCTCTGGTGGAGTGATATCTCCCTTGATGGGAACGCGCAAGGGAATCGACGGAATAGTTTTCAGATTTTCGGTGATATCTTCGCCTACGAAACCATCGCCACGCGTTGCCCCTAAGACGAACAAGCCATTTTCGTAGTGTAAAACAACTGTGAGTCCATCCAATTTGGGCTCGAGCACATAATCGGCATTGGCAACCGCGGGATCGATTTTGAGGATGCGTTCATACCAATCCAAAATATCTTGTCTGCCAAAACCATTCGCCAAGCTGAGCACCGGTACAGGATGACGCACCTTGTGGAATTTATCCAAGGGTGGGCCTCCACTACGCTGAGTTGGGGAGTCTGGTGTAATCAGTTCTGGATGGGCAGCTTCAAGCTCTTTGAGCTTGTTCATCAGCTGATCAAACTCGTAATCGCTGATAATGGGGGAGTCGAGTGTGTGGTAAAGGTAGTTGTGATAATTTATCTGTTGACGGAGTTCTTCAATTTGCTTGCGCACATCGGGATCACGCATACTTTACCTCTGAAAGTTTAAAATGTCCTAAATCCTACCGCCAACCCACGAATACAATGTTCCCGGTGAGATTCGAACTCACATGACCGGCTCCGGAGGCCGATGCCTTATCCATTAGGCCACGGGAACAGCTTTTTTATTATACCTAATTATCATGCTGCTGGCGCCATAAGGCTTAGGCTAAGCGGGCTAACATCTCCGGATATTGGCTTACCATTTCTGGATGCTTCTGAATGGGACCAGGGAATATACGCTCGGTAACCGGGATGATATGAATATGTATGTGGAAAACGGATTGTAAAGCTCGCCGGCCGTTGTTGTTGAGCAAATGAATGTTTTGGATTCCAAGTTTTTCACGGTAGAGCAAGCAAACCTGTTGCGTGGTTGCAATGACTTCTTTCAATAAATCTGGCGGGACATCGAAGATATTTTCATAATGGCTTTTAGGCAAGACCAAGGTATGGTACGCTGTGATGGGTTCCAAATCTAATATAGCTATCGCCAGCTCATTTTCCCAAACTTTCCATGAAGGCAATTCTCCGCGCACAATTTTACAAAACACACAATCATCCATAAGTCCTCCAATAAATATTAGGAATAATACAAACCGATCCGTTGAATATCATACTGCTCTGGCGTTAAGTCAAGCAGTGCAAGTAACTCATCCGGTCGTGCACTGGCTTCCGGACTGGAGCTCAGGCGCAAGTACAACTTATCTTCTTCCCAATGCAGTGCCTCAACCAGCGGCTTGAGGTCGACCTGTTTATTTCTGCGGGCTACAATCAGGTTCGGCTTATTACGCAAATCCTCCAAATTCGCATTCACGGCTGAAACATCGATATCCGCCTTGAAGCTCACCTCGTATTCTGCTGACTTTAGGCTGGCTTGCAGGCTGGGTAAATCATTGGGTACTTCTGTGACGGAAATAATGCGGATGCCAGTTGGCAGGGCTGCGTTGAGCTGCTCTTGGATTAAATGAGGTTCTACGGGCTGCTCGAGCCAGAAATCCATCATTTCTGCTGTAGATGTGAACCCCAAAGGCAAGGCGCCAGCAAGGTTTAGGCGCACTTTGGGGCTAAATCCCTGGCTATAACGTAACGGCAAACCAGAGCGGCGCAATGCGCGCTCGAATAGCTGCTGCAGGTCCAAATGACCAATAAAGCGCAGGTCGCCGCCTTTTGAGAAGACCACGCGATAGCGATATTTTGCCTCGTTCATTTAGGGGCACCCCCAATAGACTTCCTCTTTGGTTGGGCGAAGGCTTTCGAAGTTGTCCAGAATACCGCAGTTATAGCAGTTGTTACGGCAATCCTCGCGCGTGCGGCCAGCTTGGCTAAGGTGAAGTTCGGTGAGTAAAAAGCGCTTACTCACACCCGTCGAAATATGATCCCAGGGCAGCACCTCATCCAGAGAGCGCGCCCGGTGCGCATAAAACTCCGAGTCGAGACCTGCTGCACTAAAGGCGTCTTGCCAGGCTTTCAGGTTGAGATACTCTGACCAGGCGTCAAATTTAGCGCTATTGCGCCAAGCTTGTAAGATTACTGCGCCTAAACGGCGATCGCCGCGAGAGAGCCAACTCTCTACGAGAGTTGCTTCAGGTAAGTTGTAAGTCATTTTGATGTTCAATTTACGGGTGCCGGCTTTGAGCAAGTCTAGCTTGGTTTGGATATTCTCTGGGCTGTCCATAGGATGGCATTGAAAAGGTGTGTGGGCTTTAGGGATGAAAGTGCTGATGCCTAAGTGGATATGAACGCGATTGCCGGCAATAGACTTTCCAATTTTGTGGACTTTGCTGCCCAGATCTAGAATGGCTTGCACATCCTCCATTGTTTCTGTAGGCAAGCCAATCATAAAGTACATTTT
>DMCS01000033.1 GCA_003445715.1 Candidatus Mesolinea sp.
GGGGAATCAAAGGGGAGGGGTTTATGAACATATTGTGTTCTTCTTGAATATAAAGTTGTTCATTTATTAATGTTCTGGACATTTTCAACACCCTCAAACCGTGATACGGCGGCACTCCAGATAAAAGCGTTTATCCTTGGCGTGTCCCATCGAAAAGGTCTTGCGCGGCAGAGCGCCTTCCTCAATGACTGTTTTGAAGAAAGCTTCTTTGCGGATAGGTGCCAGGTAAAAACCCAAGTTCCCAGGTTTTTGCCCCAGCGTGCTCAGCACATCATCGCCATGCACATAATCGATGCTGGTTTGTATGTGCGCAGCAAGGTAACTATCTAAGAAATTCTGCAAGCTGCCAACGGGCAAATTGTGCCGAGGTTGGGTCATCTCGATGAGTGTAAAGCCTTGAAAGGAAAGCATGCCGATTTTTTGGGAAGGTCTGCTTTGTGCCAGTACTTCGTGCTTAAGCGTTTCATAATCAGGCAGGGTGCTGAGTTGAATATGCGGCGTAAAAGCAGCATGGAGCTCATTGATAAAGTCTGGGCTTACATTGAAGAGCACGCGATGGATAGCTTCAAACTGAATGGCAGGGTCATGCAGGTTTTCGATCTCTACAAGAGCATAGCGTGCTTGGTGCACAATGCCTACGCGCGGCTTGAGCTCTTCCCAAATCGCTTTGGCGGTAGCTAAAGAATGGTTGCCGTCGCCCATTGCGAAGAGTAAGGGCGGCGTGCCCTCTGGTTGAGCATATTTTTGGGTGTATGTCTGCGGAGCAATTAAGCCGGCTAAAGCTTGGACGACGGCGTCCAAAAGCTCGGGTTGGTCAACCCACCTGCCGGTGAGATGCCCGCTGCCCAACATCAAATCAAAGTCATAACACAAAGGCAATTCGGCTTTGGCAGCCAAAACTGGCGCGAGAACTGAAAAGTTAGGGTCGTCGTAAAGGACTAAGATGTGCGGCAGCTCCAAAGGAGCCCCGCGACGCACGCGCATGCGCGGAGGCAGGCGGTCGAGGATCGTGCCTTCCGTAGCGCGGATAAGGGTTTGCGAGCCTTTATTATAGTCATAAGCTTCCAGGTCCAGAGCGAGCATCAGCCCGCTGCGCGTCTTCCCAGAAGCTTCCCGTTCGACCAAAATCATACCTCTGTGCCCTTGCAAAAGCCCCTCAGAGAGGTAGCGCTGCATCGTATCCTGCGTCTTGCGGATGCGCAGGTCAACATCTGGGCTGTTTAGCCACACTTCAGGTAAAATCATGTGGAGCGTTGAGGGGGCATCCCCGACAAAATCGCTAACCTGCTGCCAATATTCAGGCTGCGAGGTAAATTGATCGCAGGCAATCACAGCCCATTTTTGCAGATTTATTTCTGGAATAGGAAGGAGAATCTCAGGGATTCTGACACCGATTTGCTCGGCAACACTCATAAGGGGAAATCCTTTCTGCAAAGAATTTCCCCTATTGTATCAGAGAAATTAGTTACGCAAGGAAAGCAATCCCGACCGTGCCGATACCCACATGCGTGCCCAACACGGGGCTTAATTCGCCGCTGAACTCTTCTTTGATGGTAAAGCGTTCATGAGCTGCCTGGCGGAGTTCTTCCATTGCTGGCTGGGCAGCCGCAGAAACAAAACCAACCATTTCAAGCTCGCCCTGTGGACCGGCGATTTCCTCCGTCAGCTCGAGTAAGCGCGCATGCGCTTTTTTGGAAGTACGCACGCGCTCCTTGGCTTCGATGAGGCCGCCGCGGAATTCCAGGATAGGTTTCATATCCAAAGCTGTGCCTAGAAAAGCAGCTGCTGTATTAATCCGGCCACCTTTCCGCAAGTTTTCCAGCGTTTCCACTGAGAAGTAAATCTTTACGCGGCTGGCAACATCCAGCGCGATTTCACGGCATTCCTGCAAGGAAGCGCCGGCTTTGGCGGCCCGAGCAACTTTCATCACGATGATGCCTAAACCCACCGAGACTGATTTGACATCCAGCACTTCGATGCGGCCAATAGGGAACTGACCAGCGGCTGCTGAAGCAGAGAGGAATGTCCCAGAAATGCCGGCTGAAAGTGGCAAGGTGATTATGTCGTAACCCTGGTCAATGAGGGGTTGATACACCTCAACAAACGCAGATATGCTTGGTTGAGACGTGCTTGGCAGCGTTTTCGAAGTCGCCAAGCGTTCGTAGAACTCTTTTGTGGTGAGTTCAATCTGGTCGATGTAAGATTTACCATCCCATTGAATAATGAGTGGAACGGATTGGATGTTGTATTCCTCGAATGCACCATCTGGAAGATTTATTGTACTATCGGTAATAATTGCAACTTTATTTGCCATGGTTTCACCTCGGTTATAAATTTTACTTTATGTTTAACACCAAATCAGGTAATTAGTTCTAAATGCTTTCCCAGACTTGGAACCACCTAAGGAAAGCTTTAGGGTGTTGAAAAACATTGGTTTATCGATTACATCCAAATTTTTCAAAGTTAAGAATTTCAATCTGCCCTCACCTTGCCTTCTCCCAGCTCAGAATCCCGTTCGTTTTTTAGCGTCAATCTGCTGGGAGAGGGTGGTTCATTTGCAGGCGGTGTTGCTGGCTCACCCCCGGTCCCCTTTTCTTTCCCTCCCCCTTCGCGTGGACGATGTTTGATACCTACACGCCACGAGGGGGGGGG
>DMCS01000018.1:0-207 GCA_003445715.1 Candidatus Mesolinea sp.
ACCTAACCCAGAATGGGCCGATTTATACAGCCCTCTTTCGCGCTCCCCTGAAAAATGTGTTAAACTAATCTTGAGGTGCTATCTGGAAGCAATTGATCTATCACATAAAATTGTCGATTATCTCGAAGATAAATTAGCAGAAGATATTCTGTTACTCGACTTACGTGGCATTTCAGACTTTACCGATTACTTTGTTTTAGCTTCTGG
>DMCS01000018.1:247-1838 GCA_003445715.1 Candidatus Mesolinea sp.
ACGAGCGACCGTATGCTTGCCAGCCTCACCGATGTTATCACCGAAAAAACGCGTGAGCATGGTGTGATCAAACCGTATATCGAAGGAACTCCAGACTGCGGCTGGATGGTGCTGGACTATGGTTCGGTCGTCGTCCATCTATTCTCTCCTCAAATGCGGGATTACTACCAGCTCGAAGAGCTCTGGCGCAGAGGTAAAGTCGTGCTACACTTGCAGTAAATAAAGCTCCCTTTCGGGAGCTTTTTCTAATTGCGCATTTGTCTTAAGAAACTAAGTTCAGCTCTTTCAGAATTTCTACAGCATGTTGATCGGGTTTGACCTTTTCATAGATCTTAATAATTTTGCCGTCCTCGTCAATTACAAACGTCGTGCGGGCAATACCGTAATACTCCTTGCCCATCATCTTTTTGAGCTGCCAGACACCGTACATTTCACTCACCTTGTGGTCGGTATCGGCTAAAAGCAGAAATGGAAGCGAATGCTTTTCCTGGAATTTAGCATGGGATTCGGAATCATCGGCACTTACACCTAAAATCTCAAACCCATGCTCCCGAAAAACTTGGTAGTTATCTCTAAAACTACATGCTTCGGTGGTACAACCAGGAGTATTATCTTTGGGGTAAAAATACAAGACGAGTTTTTTCCCACGGTAATCGCTAAGTTTGTGGGTTTCATTGAATTGATCCTTCAATTCAAAATCAGGGGCGATATCGCCAATTTTTAGGTTCATCAAAACTCCTTTCGATTGCGTGATTAGTATCAATAGTTTCAAACTAATGCGTTAAAAAAGCAAATAAAAGGATGTACACAACCCCCAAATATTGGATTATGGCATTTGCTTTGAGCAATCCCCAGTTTGGGCGCATTCCAGCTGCGATCCTTTGTAGCTGCCAAATTTCCAGCAGGCTCACGCTCATCATCAATAAAACCGGCCAAGCAATTGTCCAAGCCCCGCTTATATAGAGGTAAAACCCTAAGCCAAGATATCCCAATGCAATTAGGATATGGTGCAAAGTTATGCCGTGCTCCCAACCAATGCTGACAAGCAACGCTTGCCGCCCTTTTTTGAGATCTTCACCATACGTCTCGAATTGCAAACTAGTTTCCGATGCCAAGTAGAAAAACAACAACGGCAAGCTGAGAAAAAACAATATAGGCGTAGAGTCCAAAACCGCTAAGGATGCCCCCCAGAAAAGCATCACCGGAGAGATGACGATGCCGTCAGTCATCCAGCGATAGGGCACATTCCATTGATTTAAATTCCTGGAAACGTTCATCAATATCCCCACAGCGAGCAGCAAAAACCACACCCAAGTGGGAGAACGCAATCCACCAGAAAGCGAAAGAAAGTATACGCATAGAAGCAAAGCAGCGAATATGAAAAACAGGAAAAACACAAGTTCTGGGGAACGCAGCCGCCTGGAGCGTTGCAGCGTAGAGAAAACGTTTATTTTAGAGCGCGAAAGGTAAGCATACGTTCTTTCCAGCAGATAGAATCCAAAAAAGATGAACAAGCCTAAGAAAAATTTAGCCGCATTCCAAGCTTGACCCGCTTGAAGCGCTAATACAGTTCCCAATGTATAAGTAAAAA
>DMCS01000018.1:1933-4725 GCA_003445715.1 Candidatus Mesolinea sp.
AGTTCCCAATGTATAAGTAAAAATCCCAGCAGCCAGAAAAAAGCCATCAACTTCTTTAAATATCGCGCGTATATCTTTCACATCGAGATTTTAGCATAACGCCGTTCATTTTTCCGCGAAGGTTATCCTGATGTTATAATTTGGGCATCTGATAAGGCTATGAAAGCACACCGGTATCTTTTTCTTCTCTTGATCAGTTTATTGCTTGTCTCTGGAACGCACGCCGTTCTATCAAAAAGTACCATCGCAGCAACTTTAGAACTAATTTCACCTGCAGGCTGTCCACTCACAGGATGCGCTGCTGGTCAACGCCTTAACTATCGCCTCACATTTCCGGTAAGTCCAATTTTCACAACTGATGAAAATGTGATGGTGTGTGTTACTTCCACTGGGGGGAGCACTTCTCCAGGCGTAACCCTGATTGACTTCAGCACTGGTTATATTTCTTCGGAAGGATTAGTTAGTGGTGCGCCTTATAATCCCATCCTCAACTGCGCTGGAAACGTTTTTAGCGGTGAGGATCTTGTGGTGAGCGTCGCCGCACAACTCAATAGCAGTCTAACAGACCAACTCAACTTAGCTGTGCGTATTCATAATCTCGCAGATAGTAACGGCAGCTTACGCTATCACCTTTTCGAAAAAAATTTCGCTGACGATTGGGTTGAAAAAGAAGCCCCCATAGCGTCTATTTCTGTGGAGGCTTCTCAAGTAAGCTCTGCTTATGTAGCTAAAAACAGCGACGATTGCAACTTAGAAACGCCTTGTTTTATCAATAGTGGCGATGATCTCCCCGGCGGATTAGGTACCGGTCTTAAAGATGCTATTGACGCTCTACCAGCAGGCACATCTGCAAACCCAGTTAGCATCACAATACTCGGTGATTATCCCGTTAAAACGCGAGAAGTATTACTAGACCGTCCGAATATAATCATCCGAGGGCGCGCTGGCAGCAAACTCACCGCCGCAGGTTCTACTTGCACAGAACCGCTTTTAGGCATCACCAGTTCATTGACCATTCAAGACCTCTCGATTGATGACGGCGAATGCACGAGCGTTTCACGCAACCTTATCCGTGTTAATAGCAGCCTACCTGTAACGATCCAACGCAACACTTTACAGAACGGCGCGCATGCTATTCTCTACGAAGACAATAGCGGCAATCTGCTTGTGCAGTTTACTCACTTTACGAACAACGTGGGGAATGCGATCCGTCGTGTTGGTGCAGACGATTCCGGCAAGTTGACAGCGGTTGCCAACAACATCCTAGGGAACACATGGGCACCCATCATTGAATGTGGCAGTCCGAATAAGGGCACGGTTGACCACAATTTCTGGGGAACTGGAATCTCTCCTGCCACTGCTTCGAATCGCTGCACTTTTACCGAAGGGGCACAGTTAGGTGCAGCTGTGCTAACGCAACTAGCTGGCGTTCAAGGTGAACGAGCCCAAGTGAGAACAGCGAGCACAAGCCTTTTTGGTGGCGACCTGAGTGTGAGGCGCTCAGCGGGCGCCGATTACGCCCTCTATGTGGTTAATCACGGGCAAGGCGCTGAGGAGAATGTTCCTTTTCTCGATTATGGCACCGAGCCTATTACTGCCTGCGGTAACTTCTATGACATCTTCTTAGGCTCCGCTTTACCGACCGGGTCGGATTTAATTGCCTCGTTCAAATACGATCTCAATACTTCCTGCCAGGAAGTGATTGAATCACCAAATTATTGCGGACAGCAAAGTAACCCTTCCCTCTATCCGCTGTGGTGGTTTGACCCCAAGACACAGCTGATGGAAAGCTGGGGACGCGCTGGCGAGAGTCACTCTGGGCAGCCAGGCCAATCAGTCGTGTGCGATACAAATCAGAAAACGATTACGATCACGATTGATCAAAGCGGCCGCCCAAATCTAACCCAAGATTTGAACCAGACCCCTTTTATCGTCGGGTTACCATTACCACTGGGCGTGGAGCTTACCGAAGAAGGCTTTACAGGTAGCTACCATTACAATCAAGCTGATTTAACTTGGACAACTATAAGTGAAAATAACATTGGCGGCTTTCACATCCTGCGCAGCGAAAGTAGCAATGGTCCTTACTTGCGCATCTCAGGTCTCATTGAAGGCATGGGCAATCCCTTCTTGGGTGGGCTCTACACATATACAGATGCCCCGCTTCAAACTGGCAAAACCTATTACTACAAACTCGAGGTGGTTGACAACGACGATTTGACCCTCCAGTTTTTTGGACCCATCACGATAACGACAGCCACTGTAACCCCAACCTTCACCCATACCTTTACAATTACCCCAACACCGACAGCAACGCTCATCAGTACGATTACACCCACCCCTACCAGAACTTCAACAAGGACGCCTACCCCCACCCGAACCCCTTATGTTTATCGATCGCCTACAAGCCGCTACAGAACTTATACGCCCACCCCGATTCGCACAGCCACTTCCCGTTATCAAACCTCCACTCTGACGAGAACAAGCACTTTTGTTGAACCAACGCGACCAACTCCAGAGAGTACTACCACCTCCTCTTCGTATCCCCTTCCTGGAGGAGAACAACCAACTGGTGGCACTCCCTCATATACGCCCGATCAGCTCCCAAGTGGAACAGTAAGCTCAACTTCTCCCAGCACTCCCACAGAAATTTCGGGTGGCTTTCTAGAGAAATCCAATCGCTATCAACAATTTGCCTGGTGGGGAATACCTCTCGCTCTCCTGTGTGTGGCGATTTTAGCCGGCTGGCTTTGGCATAAAAAACACTAGCCCGATTTTTGACTTTTAATTTT
>DMCS01000078.1:0-3304 GCA_003445715.1 Candidatus Mesolinea sp.
ATATATTTTAATATTGTAATTTTATCAAATTTTTACCTCCCCCCCACCTTTTTCTCCCCCCCCCTACTTTGCTTTTAAAGGGGAATTTTTCCCCGGAATTGTGTTGGGTAAAAAGATGTGTCCAAGGCGCGGCCGCCGCCTACCGTCTGCAAAAGAAACCTCCCTCTCCCAGCAGATTGACGCTGAAAAACTAATGTGATTCGGAGCTGGGAGAGGGCAGGGTGAGGGCAGATTGAAATTCTTAACTTTGAAAAATTTGGATGTAATCGATTAACCAATGTTTTTCAACACCCTCTATGTGAATCAATTGACAGTTCCACAAGATTGCCTTACACTATTACTAACAATATCTATGCGAAACTTAAAAGTGAGGACTTATGGATTCATCATTTGAAGGCTTTTCCGCCCATATTACCGAAGCAACGCTGCTCCCCCCTGCAATCCAAGCTTGGAAAATCTACTTGCGCGATAAGGGGTGCACTAATAATACACTCAAATCTTTCTCGGCAGACCTGTTGTTATTATCCAATTTTCTCCCGCCAGATAAACAGGTGGGCAAGATTTCTACCAAGGACCTTGAAGATTTCCTCGATTGGCTGCAAAATGGCCGTGGCGTTCCTTGCAGCCCCAAAACACTTTCTCGCCGCATTACTTCGCTCAAATCCTTTTTTGGTTGGTTGACCAAAAGCGGTATTCTTCCCAACAACCCCGCTGAAAAAATTGTGCAAAAGACGGTTTACAGCCCGCTCCCAGAGGTGCTCACTGCCGCAGAGCAGGAAAAAGCTCTGGATGCCGCTGACGCAATGCGCACTGCCGCCAAATCCGATTTGCGCCCTTATGTTATCTTGCGCTTGCTGCTCGAAACTGGCATAAAGAAAGGCGAGTGCTTGCACCTCATGACCAATCACGTGGAACTAGAAGGACCGGAGGCGCCGCGAATCTTTGTGCGTTATTCCAGCCCGCGTTACCGCTACAAGGAACGCAATATCCCTGTCTCCCGTGAGTGGGCAGAGGCTTATCAAGAATATATCCAGCGTTATGAAATCAAAAACCAAGTTTTCCCTTGGTCTCAACGGAGGTTGGAATATCTCCTCGAAGACATCGGTAAAGCCGCCAAGCTAGAAAAACACCTATCCTTTGATATGTGCCGTTGGACCAGCGCTCTAAACGACTTGACCGCTGGTATCGATGCGGATAAAATCCGCCAGAAACTCGGCGTATCCAAGATTCAGTGGCGCGAGGTTTATGACAAGTTGCGTAGCTTGGCGAAAGAACATGGTTACGAGCTCTCCTCAGCCTCTCCAGCTGAAGCGTTGGATTAGCTAAATAACAAAAGAAAGAACTTAATATGCAAACAAAACAGCGGAAATCCGCTTCACCTCTTATCATTGCCCTCGTGGCAGTTATCATCATAGGCGCAGCACTGCTTGCAGCCATCAGCCTCAACCAGGTACGTGCTGGCGATGGTAAGTTTATGAGCAACCTGTGGGATAACAGCCCTGCGGAAGCACCTGCCGATCTTTACCTGGCTGAGAACAGCGCTGCCTTGCCAATCCCACCTTACGTGAAGACCATAATGCTTTTAGGATCGGATTACAGCCCCGGCAGCGGTCATCGCACAGACGTGATGCTGCTGGCAGCCTTCAACCTTAAGAACGGCAAGATTAACTTATTTTCTTTCCCGCGAGATTTGTGGATGGAAATTCCGGGTTACTACCCGCAACGCCTAAATGTTGCTCATCCATTAGGGGGGTATGAGCTTTTAGGCGATACTTTGGCATATAATTTCGGCTTCCGCCCAGACCACTACGCTATCACTGATTTTGAAGGCTTCAGGCTCGTTGTCGATTGGCTCGGGGGTGTAGACGTAGAAGTCACCAAACACATGGAAGACGCTTGCTTTTTCACACCTGAAGGATGGTGCGTGGTTGAACCAGGTATGGTCCACATGGATGGCGACTATGCACTCTGGTATGTGCGCGCCCGCCTTAATAGCTCTGATTTTGACCGCACCCGCCGTGCGCAAGAGGTAATTCAAGCCATTGCTCGCAAAGCGCTTAGCCCGGCGTATATCTTCCGCCTGCCTGCCTTCATCGAAACGGCTTTGGACGTGGTGGAAACCGATATGAGCGTAGCGGACATGTGGTTGTACGCTTTCCCACTCTCAAAATTCTTCCGGCAAGATTTATTTACGAGCTACACGCTCACCCCGAATGAAGCTGCCTTTTACGTCACCGATGATGGTGCTAGTGTTTTACTGCCAAATATCCCTGCCATTCAAGCAATTTTGCAGCAAGTCTTCTGGATTGAGTAAAAAGGTAGCTTAACGCTGCGGAGGCACCAGGCGGAGATGTAAAATCTCAGGCTCATCCCCAATCAAACGCCAAGCCTGGGCAATGCGCAGCCCGCATACCCACAAAAGCGAACCCTCAGAGAGCACTAATGGCCATTTAGCCCTTGCTCCCTGGGGGACTTTTTCATTAATAAAAAAGTCGCTTAGCTTCTGATGCCTGCCCTGCATACCAAGTGGTGCCCAACGCTCCCCTGGGCGCATACCGCGTACTTCCAAGGGCAGGGCGAGGTCTGCGGGGTTCAACCAGGCATGCTTCCGGTCTTGCTGCAGCTCTAACGGTAAGCTCTCGTAGACTCTTCGGGTTACCAATTCCGCTTCCAAGTACCAGCCATTTGCCAGAGGCAAAGTGCTTTCCACATCAAGTGTGTAGCTTGTTTCTGCCGGCAGCTGAGGAAATTCTGGGAAATCTACCTCAGCACGGTCATAGCCCAATTGAATCGTGTCGTGATTTATCCAAACTTTTACCTTTGCCAAAAAATCCACTAGGTCTTTGCCGTTAACGATTGCTGTCCGCACGCGCTCGACAGCTTGGTAGCCAATATTACGCAACCCAGGCACGAGCTGATTGAGGGCATGGATGAGCACTCGGCGCTGTAAGCCCTCATCCAAGCTCAAAAATTTATCTTTATCCAGCAGCAGGCGCTTTTCTTGCTTGCTTTTCAGACAAGCCTCAAAAGCTTGCTCCTCGAGCTTATCAAGCAAGCGTGCATCCGATTGCAGCGCTAAGGTATTCCTGAGAACAACCTGCTTGAAAGCCGGGTTAACTTGCTCCAGAAGTGGAATGACCTCCAAACGCAGCCGGTTGCGGAAAAAGCTGGGATCTTGGTTGCTCTCATCGCTCAAGTAAGCCAACCCATGTTCATGGCAATATGCTAAAGCTTCAATATGAAAAACCGCGAGCATCGGCCGTAGAATCGGCACGCGCGGGTTGAGCTCTTTTTGATAGCTTAC
>DMCS01000078.1:3583-4797 GCA_003445715.1 Candidatus Mesolinea sp.
CATTAACAGCTGCACGTGTTCTGCTTCTTGCGCAGAAGTAGGTCGCAAGCCGTGGTTAAGGTGCCCAACAAGAATGGGTAAATCGGCTTGCCACAAGCAATGTGCTAAAGCCAAGCTATCTGCGCCGCCAGAGACGCCCACCACCAGTGGCCGTGACGCTTCATACCCACAGGTCTGAAACAAGGCTTCGAGGATTTTTTCCGAAATCATGTCAAAAATTATACCTTACGCACATCATCATGCTTTTGTTCTTGCCGGTCTCTGAGTGCATAGTCTGCCCGTAATGTAGCATGCAAAAACAGGGACATTTACACTATGAGAGAATAGTTACAGTTTCCATTGTCATGGCTAATTAGAAATGTCCTGTTCAGTGGATAAAGTCGCCAGTATGGGTTTTTCTATTTAACAAAATTGTTCTCGCCGGTCTCCGACCGAGCGAGGAAATTGACCGTAGGTCTCCGCATTCCAGGTGTTTTGTTTATCAATTTTCATCATAGGATCGTTAGCTTCTCTGAAACCTCAAGTTACAATCTTCGCATGGTCGGGAGACCATGCTAGAACACGGGATCTTAAATTTAATTAGGACATTTCTATTTTGCTACTTTAGGACATTATCACTTTGCTCTTACAAGTTACAGTTTCCATTCTGCAAACGAGTATTTGAAGTATACTAAGCACAGAGAAGAACAGAGAATGAACACGCGCCCAATTTTACTTGGCATAACTGGGAATATTGCCTCTGGAAAGAGCACCGTCAGGCAATACCTCGAAAATGAGGGCGCTTTGACTATCGATGCGGATTTACTGGCTCAATCCACTTACCTCCCCGGCGGCCCAGCGTACCAACCCATTTTGGATACATTTGGTAACGATTTGTGCTTGGGAGATGGGCAAATCAACCGCTCACGTTTAGGGCGCATCGTCTTTGCCGACCCAGCTGCCATGCAGAAGCTGGAAACAATCATCCACCCTTTGGTAACCGAGCAAATTTTAGAGATCACCGCGCGGGCAGAAGTGGGCTTGGTCGTCGTAGAGGCGATTAAATTATTCGAATCGGGGATCTATGAAAAGTGCGATGCCGTCTGGACGGTCGCTGCAGATGAAAACGTGCGCAAGGAAAGGCTTATGGACACGCGCGGCTTGACGGAGGCTGATGCACTGAGACGCATTCGCTCCCAAAGCCCCGAAGAGGAGAAAATCCGCCGCTCTGATTA
>DMCS01000078.1:4884-9745 GCA_003445715.1 Candidatus Mesolinea sp.
CTCAATCAAGATTTACCAGAGGAAGTGCTTTCCTTCACCGGTGAAGTTTTTCGTCCCTTACGTCCAGGGGATTTCAATACTGCTTATGAATTGTTTTCACGGGTATTCTTGCAAGAGTGGCGCGAGGAAGATTTATTCCGAGCGCTTAGCCGTCAGACAATCTTAGCGGGATTTAACGAAGACAAAATTACTGCGCTCGCTTTCTGGAAAGCCGAGCTTTTCCTCAGTCTCATTCAGAACATCATTCCGTATGCGCCCCAATCTGAGGAGGTGAAGCACACGCTAGAGGTGTTAGCTATCATTGCACACACCCACTTGTGCCAAACCCTTTATATCTCCCGTGAGTTAATCCACCCCGCAACAGCAAAAGCTCTCGGCTATCTGCCAGGCGATTATTTTCCGCCGGAGCTCAACACCTTTGCAGTGACTAATTTCCTGCGCAAATACGGACTAATGCCAGAGGAGGTCTTTTTTAAACCCAATTTTTAAAAATTTCACGTGATAAATTGTATTATTCAAGTTATACTTAATTGTTAATAACGAACTGAAAGCAAACTACTATGCAGGAACTGATCAACGATATCCTCTTTATTTTGCAGCGCTTTAATTGGTCAAGCGTGCTGGATATTGCTTTGGTGACTGCCTTTTTTACCGTCCTGCTCTACATGCTGCGCGATACAGCCACCGTCACGCTCTTGCGCGGCGTGCTCTTGGTGGTTGTGCTGATTACCCTGCTCACCACCTTCGTAGAATTGCCGGCTTTTTCCTGGCTGATTAACATAATCTCGCCAGCCTTGATATTTACCATTCCGGTCATCTTTGCCCCCGAAATCCGTCATGCGCTGGAACAAGTTGGCCGCATCAGCAACATCAACTTTCTCACCCGTCGTGTTAGCCCTAAAGAACGCGAAGCTTTGGAAAACACTTTGCAGGAGATTACCAAAGCAGCCGTGCGCCTTTCTGAACGCCGGCATGGTGCTCTTATTGTCATTCGGCGCAATGATCTGCTGACACAATATTACAAAACCGGCGTGATGCTCGATGCTGATGTAACCGCTGAGCTGCTCCTGCAGATTTTCTACCCCAATACGCCCTTGCATGATGGCGCTGTGATTATCGATGGTAACCGCATCGTCGCAGCTGCTTGCGTGATGCCGCTCTCATCCAGCGGCGTACTCAACAGCCTGCCAGAGCGTTCGATGGGCTTGCGTCACCGCGCCGGCTTGGGTATCAGCGAAGTCAGTGATGCCATTGCCTTAGTCGTTTCAGAGGAAACAGGTAGCATTTCAACTGCCTTCCAAGGCCGCTCCATCCGCAGATTGGATGGGGAACGCTTGCTAAACACATTGCGGGCTTTGCTCTTCAGTGAAGACCAGCAACAAACCCAGAAAAAACGGGGTTCTCGCGCAAAGAAAGAAGCAAAGAATCAGAGCGAGGGAGGCACTCAGGTATGAAAGCTCTACGTCAGATCCTCAGATTCCTGCCAACGCTGCTGACCGCACTGATCTTAGCTTTGATTGTGTGGGTTTCTGCTGTCAGCAGCAGTGACCCCAACGAAATCGTTACCTATCCTAGGCCGATACCACTTTCAGTCTTGGGGCTTGATCCGGATTTGGTGATTGCTGGCGATATTGTGGACGCGGTTACCGTAACCATTCGTGCGCCCCGTTCGATCCAACAGGAATTAGTCAGTAAACCTGAAAGCATTCATGCCTTTGTTAACCTTTCTGGTTTGGAAGCAGGCGTTCATACCCTGCAGCCTGAGGTTACGATTGATATCCGCCCGGCGCGTGTAGAGAAAATCTCACCCGAAACAATTACGGTAACCCTGGAGAATTTGCTCACGCAGGAATTTCGTATCGATTTTCAATTGACAGGCAGTCTGCCGATTGGGTACGAAGCCAGCCAACCCGTTCTGGATGCTGATACGGTATTTATCACCGGTCCTGAATCGAAAGTTAGTCAGGTCGTAAGAGTGATTGCCACGGTCGATCTGACCAATGAAACTACCAGCATTTCCCGCACTGTGGAACTCAGACCCTTAGACAATCGCGGCGCGGTCGTTACTGGCGTTAGCTTGAACCCAACCCAAGTGAGCGTAGAAATTCCCATCCGGCAGCTTGGCGGCTATCGCAACGTGTTTGTCAAGGTCGTCACCACTGGGCAGGTAGCACAAGGTTTTTATCTGACAGGGATTAGCGTCAACCCGCCAACCATCACGATTTACACCACCGATCCAACATTAGCTGCAAACATGCCAGCCTTTATCGAAACCGTGCCCATCAGCTTGAATGGTGTCAGAGAAAATTTCGAAAGCGTGGTCGCTTTAAACCTGCCTGAAGGTATCCGGGTGGTTGGCGAACAGAACGTCACCGTAACCGTGGGTATTGCAGCGATTCAAAGTTCTCTCCAGTTAGAGGACGTGCCAATTGAGGCTGTCAACGTAGCCAGCGGATTAAAGGTAACACTCTCCCCAGACAGCGTTAATCTATACCTTTCTGGGCCGCTATACCTCCTCGAACAGCTCAATGTTGCTAACATCAAAGTGACCGTCGACTTAGAAGGGAAGACTGCCGGCACTTACCAGCTAATCCCCTCTGTGGACCTTGTTTATGAGGATTTGGAATTAGATTCGATCCTGCCGGCAACAGTCGAAGTGGTACTCTCGCGGTAACAATTACCTGATTTAATGAGAAAGCGATTTAAGAATTAATGAGAAAACCAGTTGTAGTGCTGGTCGGAAGGCCAAACGTAGGCAAGAGTACCTTATTCAACCGCCTGGTAGGGGAACGGTTAGCCATCACCGATGAAATCCCTGGAACCACACGGGATCGCCTTATTTCAGAAGCCGATTGGGCAGGGCAGGATTTCTTCATCGTTGATACTGGCGGCTTGGACCCAACTGCCCTGCGCAATCAAGAACCACTTTCCATTGGATCAGCAGATTTTATGACCGAAATTCGCGCCCAGACGGAAATAGCAATGCAGGAAGCGGACGTGATCCTCTTCCTCGTGGATGCCCAACAAGGCGTGACCGAAGCAGACCGCGAATTGGCACAACTTTTGCGCCGCAGACAAACTGTAAAGGATGGTAAGCCCTTCCCGCCGGTTATTTTGGTAGCCAATAAAGCTGATAGTGCCGCTGCACGCCTGAGTGCATTCGATTTCTATTCTCTAGGATTAGGAGAGCCCTTCCCAATTTCTTCTATTCATGGCACAGGCACCGGTGACCTGTTGGATGCGGTGGTAGCGCATTTTCCACCAGTTCCCCAAGAGGAAGAGGAAGACACAAGCATCAAAGTTGCCATTGTAGGCAAACAAAATGCGGGCAAATCCAGCCTGCTTAATAATTTAGTCGGGCAGGAGCGCTCAATCGTTAGTGCCATTCCCGGCACGACGCGAGATGCTATCGATACGCCTATTGAATTTGAAGGCAAGCAAATCACGCTTATTGATACTGCCGGCATCCGCAAACGCGGGGCCATCGAGCCTGGGGTGGAGAAATATTCGGTGCTGCGCTCCTTTCAGGCTATCGAGCGTTGCGACGTCGCCTTATTGGTTATCGATGTGGCTGCCGGTATCACCGCACAAGATACGCACATTGCCGGTTATATCTTAGATGCAATGAAATCCGTGATTCTAGTGGCAAATAAATGGGATTTAATAGAAAAAGATCAAAATACAATGGCTGAATATGAACAGCGCATCCGCCAAGAGTTAAACTTCTTACCTTATGTACCGGTCGTGTTTATCTCCGCGCTAAGTGGAAAACGGGTGAACCAAATCCTCCCGTTGGTTTTACGCGTCTACGAAGAACGCCATGTGCATCTGCCTACTTCGCAACTCAACCGTATCCTGCAAAACGCACAGGATATGCATCAGCCACCATCTGCCTCCGGTAAAATTTTCCGCATTTATTATGGCACTCAGGTGCGCTCTGACCCACCGACTTTTATGTTGTATTGCAACGACGTACGTTTAGCTCACTTTACCTACATGCGCTATATCGAAAACCAAATCCGCAAAGAATACCCATTTTTAGGAACACCCATTCGGTTGGTCCTCAAGCAGCGCAAGCGTGAACAAGCCAAGTAAGCCCTAAAATTTCAGTTTATAATACGCATACATCACTTAGAAGGAATGGTTAATACAATTGGACCAATTTACAACCCAAATTTCCCCGCAGCCCGAGGAACAGGAAGTTAAGAAGAAGCCATCACGCACCAATTTTTGGCTGGATACGCTTGAAACAATCCTAATGGCATTGCTGCTCTTCCTAGCAATCAACGCCGTTACCTCGCGCGTGCGTGTGGAGAACATTAGCATGGAGCCGACGCTTCAACCAGGTTACCTTTTGATTGTCAATAAATTGGCATATAAATTAGGCGAGCCGCAGCATGGTGATATCGTCGTCTTTCACTATATGGGTGATAAAAACGAAGATTACATCAAACGTGTCATCGGGCTTCCGGGCGACGAGGTCAACATTGAGAATGGTACAGTTTACGTAAACGGCATTGCCCTGAGTGAACCATATATTGCGGCATTCCCCACTTATAGCGGCACTTGGGTCGTGCCGGAAGGGAGCTTATTTGTCTTAGGCGATAACCGGAATAACTCTTCTGATTCGCATCAATGGGGCTTTGTCGATATGGACGACGTTGTGGGAAAGGCTGTTTTCATTTATTACCCATTCGATGTGATTGGATCACTGGTAATTCCGGATTTGGTGCAGGCTGCTCATTAGCAAGCCTGCTAAATCAGTACTTATAGAAATTTACTCATTTTCAAATCGGCGTATAATCAGCAATTATGAAACCAAAATTACCCGCGGACCCGCAAACCTGCCCCCATTGCTACG
>DMCS01000079.1 GCA_003445715.1 Candidatus Mesolinea sp.
TTGGATGTAATCAATTAACCAATGTTTTTCAACACCCTCTGTTACTGGTTTTTGGACTACGGGTTATACTCATTTCTGAGGTTCGAATGGGCAGGTTTTCTGCTTTTATGCAGCGCTTTTTGCCTAAAACAATAATGCTCTTCTTGATGGCTTTCCTAGCAGGACTTTTGGTTAGCTGCCAAGTCATGCCGCCCACGCTTTCCAAGACCACAGTGTCCACCAGGATCGCTACAGCCACCATTAGCATCACAACCTCGCCAGCTGCTCCAACGGTTACGCTTACCTCCACACCGACTTCACCAATGACAGCTACGCCTTTCCCACCTCTGGAAGACTTACCGACGGGCGATGTATCCTATTTGGTGCCGCTAACACTCCAGCTGGTGCGCGATGATAGTGCTGTGCTGCTTTTTGAGCTTGACCGCCCAACAGCAGGCAGCCTTCTTCTCCACGAAGTTGATCAAGCGGAGGAGTTTGTTCAAGCCTTCCCTATTTCCCCGAGCAAACCATATCAGTTTATCACTGTCGCGCCGCTGGAAGCGGATAGGGAATATGAAGCTATCCTTGCACTGCAGGCCGAGGATGGGGTCTTTATGCAACCGGCGTTTTTGGGCGAAGCCTGGGGCAGTGTGCGCTTTCACACGCAGCCAAGCGCTGAGCCATTACGCGTAGGCGTGATTGGCGACTCTGGCTTTGGCGAGCTAGTAACTACCCAATTGGTTGAGCAGATGGCTAGGGAGCGGCTCGATTTTGTGATCCACACAGGTGATGTGGTTTACAACGCTGGCGAAAATGCCAGCCCGGCAGAAGCCTTTGCACTCAAGTACTTCCAGCCGTTTTCCCCGCTGCTGCACCAAATACCCATCTACGCGGTGCCTGGCAATCATGAATACGCTCGAGATGCCCGCGTGGACGGCAGCCCCTATTATTTTCATGCCTTTCCACCCCTCTCTGATGCCAAATGGGCAACCCAACCCTCGCCTGCCAAGCGGCAATATTATGCACTGGTCTATCAGAATATCCAGTTTATCTTCCTGGATTCACAAGTTTTCTTTGGTGAAGAAAGCCGTAAGGAACAAGACGCGTGGCTCACCCAACGTCTGCAGGATGATCAGTTTGCATATAGTGTCGTGATCACGCACGTCCCGCTCTTTACGAGCAGCGTTATCCACCCGGCGGATAGCCAGCCAGTCCGGCAGGCTTGGCATGAAAAGTTTGCCGGGGCAGGCGTGCCCCTAGTCCTTTCCGGGCATAGCCATAATTACGAAAGGTTGAGCGCCGATGGGGTTACCTACGTGGTCACGGGTGGCGGATCCAGCCAACTCTATCCTGCCTTAAACATCGATCCGCTTAGCCAAGCCTTTTTGGTTAGTAGTCATTTTGTTTTGCTGGAATTTTATGAGGATCAGATTAAGATTTTAGCAATCGATAAAAACGGAAAAATCCTGGATCAAGCCCAAGTGCCGGTTCGATAAGCCTCTTCCAGGCTGCAGGCATCAACTTTCTGGGCTTATAATCACTATTACCATTTTAATTACTGCGAAAGTGAGCGTCTTTATGTGTGGACGATTTTCCATGGCAATTGATTCTGAAGATCTGCAGACGGAGCTTGCCTTAGGCAAAGTGCCAGCTGATTGGCAGCCGCGTTACAATGTTGCCCCAGGACAAAATGTAGGCGTGGTTACAGACGCAAAAAACCGGGATGTGCTCTGGATGCGCTGGGGCTTAGTTCCTTTTTGGGCAAAAGACCCTACCATAGGGAATCGCCTGATTAACGCCCGCGCGGAATCCTTGGATGAAAAGCCTTCCTTCAAATATGCTTTTGCGAAACGCCGCTGCCTCATCGTTGCAGATGGCTTTTACGAGTGGCAGAAACCTCAGGCGGGGGCAAAATCGTCTCGTCCTTTTTACTACAGTCTTCGGGACGGGAAAGCGTTCGTCTTTGCAGGCTTATGGGAAGCTTGGCAGCCCAAAGATGACCCGGAAAGTAAGCTCCTCACCTGTACCATCATCACCACCGCTGCTAATGCCCTGGTGGCGCAGGTTCACGACCGTATGCCGGTCATCTTGACCGCAGACGACAAATGGACATGGCTGCAAGAGCAAGAGCCTGCCAAGCTCAATGGACTGCTCAAGCCGGCGCCCGATGATTTGCTGCAGGCTTGGGAAGTCAGCCGGGCGGTCAACGACCCCAAAAACGATTCGCCCGCGTGTATCACCCCGTTACACGAAGGCTTTGGTGGAGCATAAGTCCGCTGAATAAAAGGCTTAAACTTGGTCAGGGTTCCATTGAGCACAATACAAGCTCTCTAAGATTCGGGTAAAATAAAGAGCTCACGCAGCTTAAGATAAAAAGACCAAGAAATCGAGAAGACATGCATAATCATCACAGACTCTTTGGGGCATTGGTATTGGTGCTGTTAGTATTGGCGGCTTGTCAGCCAGCAGTCACGCCCACCATTTTCACAGAAAGCTCACCGATACCTTCTGAAACAGCAGAAGTAACCTCTACGCCCACCGCGGCAGGCACCAACTGGTGGGATGAAGCGGTTTTTTATGAAATCTTCGTGCGCTCCTTCAAGGATAGCGATGGCGATGGCATTGGAGATTTTCAGGGCATCATTCAGCAGTTAGACTATCTGAACGATGGCGATCCCAACACGAATGTTGACTTAGGCATCGAGGGGATCTGGCTGATGCCGATTCATCCCTCACCTTCCTATCATGGTTATGACGTCACCGATTATCAGGACGTCAACCCTGATTACGGCACGCTCGAAGATTTCCAACAGCTGCTGGAAGAATGCCATGCGCGCGGAATTCGCGTTATTATCGATTTTGTCATTAACCACACTTCTGATAAACACCCCTGGTTCCAAGCTGCACTCGACCCAACTTCGCCTTATCATGAGTATTACGTCTGGTCGGAGACCAAACCTCAAGGCCTTGGCCCGCTTGGGCAGGAATCCTGGTTCAAGGCTCCGAATGGAAAGTATTATTATGCGGTTTTCTGGTCAGGTATGCCGGATCTCAATTATAACAACCCGAAAGTAACCGAAGAGATTTATGCTGCTACCCAATTTTGGTTGGATCAGGGGGTGGATGGCTTCCGCGTGGATGCAGCCCGCTATCTCTTTGAAGATGGCGAGGTGCTGCAGGATGCTCCCGCAACGATTAAGTGGTATCAGGACTGGCGCACCTTCTATAAGCAGATCAACCCGCAGGCTTTCTCAGTGGGTGAGGTGTGGACGGACACCCAAAACATCGCCAAATACGGCACACCTGACGGCTTGGATAGCTTGTTTATGTTCGACTTGGCTGAAGCGTTCTTAAACGGCCTTTTAACAGGTAACGCAGCCGTAACGCTTAAATCTTATAAAGATGCCATCCAGTACTTCCCGGATTATTCTTTTAGCACCTTTCTTTCTAACCATGACCAGACACGGGCAATGACCGCGCTGAATGAACAGGAGATCAAAGCCAAAACCGGCGCCTTTATGTACCTGACGGGACCAGGGATTCCCTTCATCTATTACGGCGAGGAGATCGGCATGACCGGCAACAAACCCGATGAGATGTTGCGAACCCCGATGCAATGGTCTGCCGAAGCAAATGCCGGCTTTAGCAGCGGAACCCCGTGGGAAGCGATTAATCAAGGCTGGGAGCAGACTAATGTAGCTGTGCAAGCTGTGCAACCCGACTCTTTACTCAATTGGTATAAGGGGCTCATCCATTTGCGCGAGGCAAACCCAACCTTGCGAATGGGCAGCTTTGTGCCGCTCAATTCCAACTGCAAGGAGGTGTATGCGGTCTTGCGCGAGTATGAGGGCGATACGCTCCTCACGGTGGCGAACCTTTCCCTGCGGCCGGTGCAGAATTGCACGGTTACCCTGCGGACAAGCAATCTCAGCGGCACTTATCAGGCTGAAGCACTTTGGGGAGCGCTGCTATTCGAGCAGATCAGCTTTGCTGCGGATGGCTCCTTAGATAAATTTATGCTAGCACCAGAGCTTGCTGGCGGGCAGACGGCAGTGCTGCGCTTGGTTCGCCCTTAGGCTCACTAGAATTCCATGTATAAAAATTGCACCTTTGCATTAATATAGAGTACGAAATGAACGCTAACGAATTTTACATAACCGAAATTGCACGCCCAACAATTGAAGCCTCCCTGCCAGACGGCCGCATTATCACCGGTCGGCGGGGGGCTCCTCTCAAGGACTTTATGGAGGTTATCCAGGATCAGGCGGATTCGCTGATTGTGGGTGCTATCGTAGATGGCAACCTGCGCGAGCTGACCTTCCCACTCAAAAAAGATGCTGAAGTGACCCCGCTGACGCTTTCGGATGCCGATGGCGCGCGCATTTACCGCCGCTCGCTGACTTTCTTACTGGAGGCGGCTTTCCGCCGCTGCTTTCCGGGCGCTGTGCTCACTATTGACCATTCTGTTTCCTCCGGCGGCTATTACTGCCAGGTAGAGGGCGTCCCTGACTTTTCACAGGCAGACTTGGATAGGCTGGATACAACGATGCGGGACTTTGTCCAGCAGGACATTCCCTTTGTGCGTGAGGTAGTGCCCCTGGAGGACGCAATTGCTTACTTTAAATCTGTGGGCGAGGATGACAAGGTGCGCTTGCTCAAGTACCGCCCACGCAAGGATTTGGTCCTCTATAGCGCTGCCGGCACACGCAACTATCATCACGGCTATATGGTGCCCTCATCGGGCTACCTCAAGTGGTTCGCACTGGAGATGCTTAACGATGCTTTCATCCTGCGGTTCCCGCGCCGGCATGCACCTACGCAACTTTCGCCCATGATGCATTACCCTACGCTGCTGAAGACCTTTCGCGACTACGGCGAGTGGCTGAAAAAGCTGGGCATCCCCTCGGTAGGTGCGCTCAATGACGCCATCGAAGATGGGCATATCGATGAAGTCATCCTCGTCTCGGAAGCACTGCACGAAATGCAAATCTCTGAGATTGCCGAGTCTATCGATAAACGCAAAGACCAAGTGAGCGTGATCCTGATTGCGGGTCCGTCCTCCTCGGGAAAAACCACCTTCTCCAAACGTCTCAGCATTCAACTGCTGGCGCGCGGCATTACGCCCTTTGCCTTAGAGATGGATAACTTCTTCGTTGACCGCGATAAGACCCCGCTGGATG
>DMCS01000019.1 GCA_003445715.1 Candidatus Mesolinea sp.
TAAGCGATTCAAAGACTGATAATTAGGCCATTTCTATTTTGCACCTTTAGGACATTATCACTTTGCCCTTACACTGGCGCGTATTTTCTTTTTTAAAAAAGAATTCATGTTAGAATTTTTAGGTTATTCCGGAGGAGATGCCTTATGCCTGAGAAGATATTAATTGCCATTGCCTGGCCTTACGCTAATGCGGATATTCACGTAGGGAACCTCACTGGTTCTCATCTGCCGGGGGATATTTGCGCGCGTTATCACCGCTTACGCGGGCGGAGCGTGCTGATGGTTTCGGGTTCTGATTCACATGGCACACCGATTACCATGAAGGCGGATAGTATGGGCGTCTCACCGCTTGAAATCTACCAAGCTCATCATGCCCGTTTTCTGGAACTCTTCCAGAAAGTTGGAATCAGTTATGATCTCTTTACCAGCACGCATACCTCCAACCACTTTTTTATTTCCCAATTAGCTTTTACAACGCTCAAAGAGAACGGTTACCTCTATACTGCCACCGAAAAGCAATGGTATTCCACCACACAGCAGCGCTTTTTGCCTGACCGGTACGTAGAAGGCACGTGTTATATTTGCAGGAATCCTGAAGCGCGCTCGGATCAATGTGAGCGCTGTGGAAATATACTAGAGGCGGATAAGCTGATCGACCCGCGCTCCAAAATCGACGGCAGCACACCAATCCTGAAGGAAACTGAGCATTTTTACTTGGACCTCTCCAGCTTAGAGCCAGAAATTGTTGCTTTTTTGAGAAGCCGCGAACACTATTGGAGACCGAACGTCATTCGGCAATCCTTAGGTCAAATTCTATCCGAAGGGCTCAAAGCCCGTCCGATTACGCGTGACTTGGACTGGGGCATCCCAGTACCGCTCGAAGGTTGGCAAGGCAAATGCCTGTATGTCTGGTTTGAGGCGGTAATTGGTTACCTTTCTGCCACAATTGAATGGTCCAAACTAAACGGAGAAGAAGCAGCGTGGCGCGAGTGGTGGGTTAATCCACAATCCCGCACGTATTATTTCATCGGTAAAGATAATATCCCCTTCCATGCGGTCATTTGGCCAGCGGAATTAATCGGTTTTGAAGAAGACATTGACCGTGCCTTAGGCGCAACTGATCCCAAACCGCTGGTGCTTCCTTACGACGTGCCGGCTAACGAGTTCATGAACTTAGAAGGTCGCAAAATCAGCGGTAGTCACAACTGGGCTGTTTGGGGGCTTGATTTCCTCGAGCGCTATGACCCCGATCCCCTGCGTTATTATCTGACCACGGCAATGCCAGAGACACGCGATAGCGACTGGGACTGGGAAGAGTTTTATCAGCGCAATAACAACGAGCTGGTGGCAACGTGGGGGAATTTGATTAATCGCGTGCTTACATTTACATATAAAAATTGGGAGGGCATCATCCCAGAGCCAGGTGAGCTGCGTCCATCCGACGAAGAATTGCTGCAAACCATCCGAACTGGCTTTGATACAGTCGGGGAAAAAATCGAACGGGTGCAGTTGCGCGAAGCTTTGGCGGAGGTGATGCGCTTAGCCACCGAAGTTAATAAGTATTTAGATGTGCATGCCCCTTGGTTCGAAATTAAAACCAATAAGAACGAAGCAGCGAAGTCGATTTATACTGCAATCCAAGCTATCGATTGGTTGAAGATCATGTTTTCGCCTTTCACCCCACATATTAGTGAAGGCATTCATGCCATCTTAGGTTATGATGCCCCAATATTTGGTGATTTTAAGACTGAAACGATTTCTGATGAGCTTGGGACACACGTAGCTCTAAGCTATAATCCCGAAGGCTGTATGGCGAGGGAAGGCGTAAACTTATGGCAACCACTGAGCCTTGAAGCTGGTAAGCCATTTAATCAGCCCTCGCCCTTGGTGAAGAAGCTGGATCACAGCATTGTCGAGGAAGAGCGAGCCCGTTTAGGCAAATAAGCACAAAGTTTAGCTAGGGTACTGCTCCGCAAAGCGAATAAGATACCAAGGCAGCTGGTTGAGCAAATCCTCCATAATTTGGCCTGTGCGTGCCTGCCAGAGGGATAAGTTTCCTGCGGTTTCTGCTTTAGTTGGGCCGACTAAATCACATACGCCCCTTAGGATCAACCACGGGATGTCATTCCGCTTGGCGACCCAGGCAAAAGCTGCAGATTCCCAATCGGCAGCTACCGCGCCAAATTCCTGGGTAAGGCGCTCATAAGCTCGGGGTTGGATATCTTGATCTGCTGAGACTAATCGAGCCCGGCGGGTGTGCTCAGGTAATTCCTCTGGTAGCCAGCTGAGATCAGCTTTGGAGTTGTAAAATTCTATAGCTTGCGCATAGTCTGCCATACCCTCAAAGATATCATAGAAGGCTGTTTCGCTAGCACATAAGATTTCCCCAAGCTCAACTAAACCTTCCAAGCCGCCACAGGTGCCTAAATTGATCATTAGCTGGGGGTGAAAGGCGCCAATCGCAAATTGAGAAGCCCCTGCTGTGGAAACTTTCCCCCAGCCGGCATGCATAAACACAACACGGAAATCAGCAATAACCTGGAGAAAATAATCGCCGTAAGGCGTTGGATGCAGTGCTGAGGGTAGGGTGTTGCGTAAGAGAGCTTGCCACTCTCCATCTGCGCTAATGAGAACAACAAAGCGAGCTCTTGGTAGCAAAGGGGTTTTTATAGCTTTTTACCTAATGTAGCCATATAAGCCACAAATTGTTCTTTACCATCCAGTGCGAGGAGGGCGTTAACCTGTTCGTCGTTAAAAGCGCCAATCGCGCAGACGCCATAGTCGATAGCTTCCGCGGCTAAGTGAAGATTCTGGCAGATATGGCCGGCATCGAGGAAAAGATAGCGGTAGGCGCGTGTGCCATAACGGTAACTCGTGCGGTAAGGAATTGCGACCCAAATAAAGGTCACCGCACAAGTAAAAACATGGTTTTGCCTGCCAGCAGCTTCGCCCAGTGCAGTTAATATTTGCTCCCCTTGGATGACAATCTCCAAGCTATGGTGTTGGGGAATAAAGTGATATATTCCAGGTTCCAAATTCTCAGCCCGGCGCAAGGCTAAATAAGTTTCAAAGGGGTGGCGCGCGCCTGCCGAAGGCACAGTACGCAATGTGCGCCCAGTCTTCTCGGAAAGGTGCACAATTCCTTGCGTCATCCAAAGCAGGTAAGAAAGTTCCTCAAGCGTAAGTTGAGCGTTCTCATCATATCGGCGCACAGAACGGCGTTGCTCGATCACATTCCGTAAATCCGTATGCCCTAAGGGGACGCTTTGCGGTTCTAATAAAGGGATGAGCTGAGATTCATCGGCTATAGAAGGCAGATAGTCTGGCGGTTCCGCGCCTAATGATTCTGGCGTAGGCGCCATGTGCGTATAGCTGGAATTTTGAATAAATTCCGCGCCGATAGGGTCGAACTT
>DMCS01000042.1 GCA_003445715.1 Candidatus Mesolinea sp.
CGTTAAATTCAGGAATACCTGATACCTTCCACTCCTGCCCGCCCAAGGCGGCCTACAGGAGCAAACCCGAGGAAAGGAGCCTCAAATTATGCGTGAATATGAATTAGTTTACATCATCCAGGCAGACCTGGACGATGCCACGATTGATGGCATTGTGGAAAACATTGAAACCTTGATCAAGAATAGTAATGGTGTAATTGACAAGGTCGATCGTTGGGGGAAACGCAAATTGGCGTATCCCATTCGCAAAATGAATGAGGGATATTATGTCTGTGTGAATTTCAAGTTCGAACCAGACCAAGTTGCCAACCTCAAGCGTTCTTTAGGATTCAACGAGAACGTTTTACGTTATATCATTGTTAAAAAGGCATAGAAAGGATTAAGATGACCGATTACAAACCTAATGGCAATGGCTCTAGCCGCCGTTATTATTCTAAACCCAAATATTGTCAGTTTTGCACCGATAAAAACCTAGTGATTGACTACAAGAACACCGAACTACTCATGCGTTTTATCAACGAGACGGGAAAAATTCGTCCCCGTCGGCAAACTGGCACTTGCGCCAAACATCAACGGGAAGTCGCTCAGGCAATTAAGAATGCCCGTCATATCGCCCTCATCCCCTTTACGGGCGACGTATGGCCTGACTCGAATTCGTAGGAGTAAGCCAGTATGGCTAAAAAGACTGTTCCACCCAAGCAGGTTACGAAAAAACACGTCGCCAAACAGGAAAAAGAAGCGCGGCAAATGCGTCTTATCCTAACAGGA
The DNA here is from genome assembly GCA_003445715.1 of Candidatus Mesolinea sp. GTDB lineage: Bacteria > Chloroflexota > Anaerolineae > Anaerolineales > Anaerolineaceae > Mesolinea. The sequence continues at coordinate 769 of DMCS01000042.1, forward strand.
GCGATTGTAGTTGCTGTCATCGTGGTGGTTTTACTTGGCTACGTTCTCATTGATCGGTTTGTGGTTGCGCCCAATAAGGTAATCGCTTCGGTAGGGGAGCAAACGATTAGGGTTCGAGAGTTTGAACCGATGGTCAAATACACCCGTTTGAACATGATTAATTTGGCTAACAACTACTATTATTATTATCAAATGTTTGGCAGCTATGGTGAGTTGTTCCTGACGTCCGCGCAGGATTTGGTCATTTCTCTCAATGACCCAATTTCCATCGGCGAGCAAGTTTTAAACACAATGATCGAAGATATTTTGATAGAAGAAGAAGCAGCCAAACGGGGTATTACTATCACGGATGAAGAGCTCGCCCAAGCTATGCAGGAAGCCTTTAACTTCTATCCTGTAGGGACACCAACACCAACAGTTACACCTACACCAGTAAATACCCCAACAATGTCCCTCACTGAATTTGCACTTATCCAACCCACGGATACGCCCACGCCTCTTCCAACGGCAACTTCTACGCCAGAAGGTTGGGAACCGACCAATACCGTAACACCAACACTAGAGGTTACCCCAACTTCTGCTCCAGAGACATTAGATGCGACACCAACGGAAGAACCAACCGTCACAAGTGTGCCAACAATCACGCCTACCCCAACAACCTATACGACGCAAATCTATGGCACCAACCTCAAAGACTATTACTACAACCTCAAAAGCTATGGCATTCCCACAGATGTCGTCGAGAAGTCGACGCGTGCTTCGTTGCTTCGCGAGAAGGTAATGGAAGCAATTACCGCTGATCTTGAACCAAAGCAGTTACAAGTCCACGCGCGGCATATTCTGGTTGCGACAGAATCCGAGGCGAACACGGTGCTAGAACTGCTCAAAAACGGCGAAGATTGGAATAATCTAGCCGCTAACTACTCCACAGATACCGCTACCAAAGATAACGGCGGTGATTTGGGCTGGTTTGGTAAAGGCCAGATGGTGGCAGAGTTTGAAGAGGCTGCTTTTGCCTTGGAACCTGGGCAGGTTAGTGACCCAGTCAAAACCGAATACGGTTACCATATTATCCAGTCCCTCGCCAAGGGCGAAAATTACCTCAACGCAACCGATTTTGAGAATTACAAGACCACTACATTCAACAATTGGCTGCAAGATTTGCGCGACTCGCGCACGGATATCATCATAGAACCCGATTGGACTGAGTACGTCCCGACTACACCGGCCGTGCCAAGCTCACTCCAAAATGCAGTCTTCAACCCAACACCCCAGTAATAGTCGATTACTTGATATCAAAAGAGGCTAACTATTTTCGTTAGCCTCTTTTTTATCAGGTCAAAGGCTTAAACTTACTTAAGGAAGGCATCGTCAACATCTTCCAGCTGCAAGCTCATTACCTGGCTGACACCGTCCTTACCCATCGTCACGCCGTATATTACATCGGCAGCTTGGACTGTATTGCGGTTATGTGTGATCAACAAAAATTGCGTATCATTCGAAAGGTCTTTAAGTAAATCAATAAACCTGCCCACATTCGATTCGTCCATCATCGCATCGACCTCATCCAAGATACAGAATGGCGTTGGCGAGATTTTGAGAAGCGCAAAAACGAGTGCTACAGCAGTAAGGCTGCGCTCGCCACCCGAAAGTAAAACTAACCCTTGCTCACGTTTGCCAGGTAAACGCGCTTCAATTTCGATACCTCCCTCTAAAGGGGCGTTTTTATCCGAAAGAATTAACCGTGCAGAGCCGCCATTGAACAATCGCGTAAAAATGCGCGAAAACTCAGCACTAACGGCTTTAAATGTTTCCAGAAATTCATGTTCCATAACTTCATCGAGCTCTTTGACAATCCGCTCAAGGTCACTGATAGCTGCCTCCAGGTCTGCGATCTGACTGATGAAGTTATCGTAGCGGGCTTTCGTTTCTTGATATTCTTTTTCCGCTTCCACATTCACCACACCAATGCGGCGCAGTTGTGCTTTGAGCCCTTTAATTTCCTCCTCCGTCGTATCAGGTGGCGTGAGTCTTGTCCGCAATGAATCTACCGAAAAATCTTGAAATGGTAGTGGCGTAGGATTGATGCTCTCACCTTGGTATTCCAGCTGAATAAGACCAAAATCATTCTCAATGCGGTTTCGCAGCGAATCCAGTCTCTCCTGTTTGCGGCTAACCTCAAGTTGAAAATGCGTGAGTTGACGTTCATTCACGCTGAGTTCTTGGCGTAATTCTTCTTCTTGACTGAGGATTTCATGATAGTGGGATTCTAGTTGCGAAAGTTCTTGTTGCTGTGTTTCCAATTGTTCAGCTTTCAGCGCATCAATCTGCTGATTGAGCTTTTCAACCGCTTGATTTAGCCTGGCTTTTTGTTCCGTGAGCTCACGGAGAGCTAGATCCGCTTCTTCTTTGCGCTTGGTCAGCTGTTGAAGGCGCTGTTCATCGCCGGCAAGTCGTTGTTGTAATGCTTTTTGAGTGGCCGCTTCGTGCTCAAGAGCCTGCTGCGCTACCCGGATCTCCATGTGTAAATATTGATATTGATGCTCGCTATCTTCAATCGAGTGCTCAGTCTGCATCTGCTTAACTTTTTCTAATTTGGATTGTGCAGCTTCAATATCTGCCTGATTTTTAACTTCCTGCTCATCGAGAGCGAGGCGTTCTGCTTCTAACTTAGAAGTCTGCTGCTGATTTTCCTGGACCTGACCCTCAATCCACTTCTTACGGCTGCTAAGCTTATCTAAAGCGACTGCAGCAGCAGCCACTTCCTTGTGGATTTGTTGCATCTGCATGGTTAGAAATCTCAAGCTTGCTTGATTTTCGGTGATGAGCTGCTCATATTGATAAATTTCTTGCTGGATTTTTTCTTCCAGCTCTTTAGCTTCTTCCCAAGAGGAATCCACTTCAGAAAGCGTCGTTTCTAACTCTTTTGCCTTGCGAATATAGCTTACCTTTCCTGAAGGGCGTAATTTCCCTACAATAGCAATGCCGTTCTTCAACAAGACCTGACCGTCCAGGGTTACCAAATGGTAGTTCTCACGAACGCTCTCGGGCAGGCTGAAAAGGCTGTCGATTGAATCCACCACCAGAAAGTCACCAAGCATCCGTTGAATAATCGGTGCTAACCGCTGCGGGTAATTCACCAACTCCGCAGCTACCCCAATGATGGCATCGTTGGATGGCGGCTCACCTTGTTGCTTGATTTTGTTCCCCTTACCGCTTGCAATTGCAACCTTCTCATTGACACTAGCTGCAATATCCTTAAGGAGCGTTTCATCCAGTTCTCCTTCTTCTAAAACCAGCAAATCAATCGCTTCACCAAAGGCAGCAGTAATAGCTTGCTCGTACTTCTCAGGGACTTCTAACTTAGTGGCGAGGTCGATAAAACCCTTTCCGTGCTGGTGGTATTTTACGTTTTTCAGTACAGCTTTTGCCCCTTCAGAAAACCCTGAAAGGCTCTCCTGCGATTGCCGCAGCAATTCGATTTGATTAGTGAGCTTATTTCTCTCCAAGTTCAACCGATTAATTTGGCTGCTAACCTGCTCCTGCTGGTGCTTGATGTCCGCCTGGTGATCCTGTAATTCCTTGAGTTTTTGCTCCAGACGGCCGACTTCCTCATCGACTGCCTGTTGCTTCTCCTGCAAAGCTCGATACGCTTGCATTGCCTCTTTTTCTTCCTGTTGCAGTCTTTGCGCCGCAGCTTGATTCGTGCTGATGCTTTTTTGCAGCGCATTCATGCGTTCAACAATTTCACTTTTGCGGGTTTTAATCACAATAGATTCTTTTTCAGTATCAATCAACCGGTTCTGTAGTTGAGAATGTTGCGCATCTAAAGCCTTCTTTTGGCTTCTTGCTTCGTTGAGTTGCGCCTCCACTTGTGTGAACTGGGTTTGTAGCTGTGCTAGTTCCTGTGTTTTTAGGTCAATCTCCGACTGTGTTGCCTTTAGGCTGTTCTGTTCAGATTTAATAGTCTCGCCCAGTTTCGAAAGATCTGTTTCAAGTTGGTCCTTTTCGCGGCTTAGCAACCTTTCTCGCTCTTCCAAAATAGCAATTTGGTAATTTTTAGCCTGAACTTGATTATGGTAAGCGCTAAGTTGCTCATGCAAAGCGTTTACTGCATCTCTTTGGGTGGCAAGTTTTACCTTAAGCGCTTCGGCTTCGGCATGGACAAAATCAACTTGGGCTTGGCTTTTATTACTAGCTTCCTGAACTGTGTTCAGTTGTGCTTTGGCTCCAGCCAGCTCTTCTTGAGCTTTATACCAGTAGTATCCATACCATTGGCGCAGTTTGCTCTGCAAGTTTTCTTGGATGGTAAGGTATTCCCGCGCACGCGCTGCCTGTTTTTCCAAGTTCCTTAGGCGCGGCTTGATCTCATCTAGGATATCCTGCGCACGTTCGAGGTTGCGTTGCGTTGCTTCTAAACGTTTTAGTGCCTCCTCTTTGCGCGTACGGTAGAGCCCGATGCCGGCAGCCTCTTCAAACAGCTTACTGCGCTCGTCTGGACGGATTGAGAGGGCTAAGTCCACTAAGCCTTGACCAATAATTGTATAAGTGCGTTCACTGAGACCAGTTTTTGCCAGCAACTCGTAAAAATCTTTCAGACGGACGCGCTGATTATTTAGCAGGTATTCATTGGTTCCATCCCGATAAGCCCGACGGGTAAGTACTACTTCACTATAATCGATGGGCAGCCAGTTATCCTCATTATTAAATGTGATGGAGACGGAAGCCATGCCAGCACGAGCGCGCTGCTCTGAGCCATTGTAAATCATGTCTTCCGTTTTCTTTGCACGCAGCAGCGAGTAAGATTGCTCCCCTAATACCCAGCGGATGGCATCCGCCACGTTTGACTTGCCCGATCCATTAGGTCCTACAATGGCAGTTACACGTGCAGGGAAATCAAAAATCGTCTTTTGAGCAAAGGTTTTATAGCCATTTAATTCCAGCGATGCAAGTTTGATCGGCATCAGCTAATCCTCAGACCCAATTTTAGCATCGCTGCTGAAGCTGCCGCTTTTTCAGCTAATTGCTTGCTACCACCTGAACCTTGGGCAAGTTGCTCTCCGTTTACGCTCACCGAGACCTCAAAAACCTTATCATGGTCTGGACCACTTTCCCGCTCTAATACATATACCGGCGAGGCATACCCTTGTGCTTGTGCCCATTCTTGCAGGATGCTTTTGGGGTCTTCTTCAGCGTGACTTTGCAAAATTAGGTCAATTTGACTCTCCATCATGGGGTAAAAGAAATCCTTTACCGTCTGAATATCCGTTCCTAAATAAATAGCAGCAATTAATGCTTCAAAGGCATCACACAAAATCGCTGTGCGATCACGCCCGCCAGCTAGTTCCTCCCCTTTTCCGAGCAGCAGCGCTGAGCCAAGGTCGATTTTCCTCGCAAAAAAAGCCAATTGCTCAGTATGCACCAAGGCAGAGCGCATTTTGGTCAGAAAGCCTTCATTTTTTTCGGGGAAACGATTGTAGAGCCATTCTGCCACTATGTAAGCAAGGATTGCGTCACCTAAAAATTCTAGGCGCTGATTATCCTCTAATACATCGCGGTTCTCGTTGAGATAAGAGCGATGCGTCAGAGCTCTTGTAAGCAATAATTCATCCGTAAAGTTTGCTGGCAGGCTCTCATAGAATCTGTCTGAGGCATGTTTATCAAGCATATATCTCCTATCCAGAGCTGCTTGATCGTCTGACATCAACGCCTTGATAGCAAACGATCCAGCAGTTCATCTCGGTGTTAACTCAAATTTTAATCCAGAACCTGTTAATATCAAAACTATAGGTTCAGGTAATTCGGATGCCAACTGTTGGAAAGCTGCCCAAACAAGTGCGGAGGTAGGCTCCACATACAACCCCATTTTGGCTAAATCATAAAAAGCAGGCAAAATCTCTTCTTCCTCAATGGCGACCAAGTCATCTTTACCCTGTTGCAAGGTGGCTAAGATTTTCTCCCCATGAACGGGAGCTAAAATCTGAGTGCCTTCAGCTAAAGTTGGTTGTGCACTGCCTTCAAATGGCAGTCCCTTCCAGCGAGCCACAAGCGGTGCGCATCTTGCTGGCTGAACACCGACTATTTTGACTTCCTGCTGCGAGTTGAAATGCGTTTGCAATGCCTGCAGTCCGAGGTGAATCCCCCAGAACAAACTGCCATGCCCCACAGGCGCAACAATTGTTCCCGGTAAACCTCCGAGTTGTTCATAGATTTCAAAACTCATTGTCGCAATGCCGGCTAACCCAAAAGGCAGCAGGGCATGGCTCGCGTAAGGAACCTTAGCTTCTGCCACGTATTTCAATGCTGACTGATGTGCATTTTCTCGCGGACCCGAGACAGAAACGACATTCGCACCGCTTGCTTTCATTTGGTTTATTTTTGGGCCAGAAGCATAAGCCGGCACAAAGATGTTGCTTCTAATGCCATAGGCGGCAGAATACAAAGCCAAAGAAGCGCCCGCATTTCCGGATGAATCCTCAGCTACTTCCTTAATCCCCCGCGCTAACAGCATGCTCGCGAGCACTGCTGTTCCCCTATCCTTAAAAGAACCGCTGGGGTTTAAATATTCCAGTTTGAAAGCCAGCAGCTTGCCCTGAATATCTTTGACCACTAATGGGGTATCCCCTTCGCCAAGATAAGTCACTGGGGCGTCTTTGGGTAAGCCAAAGGCACGCTGATAGCGCCAAATTCCAGGCAAGTTCCGTAAAGTCTCCGCATCGCTGGGAAAACTAAACTCTGCTAACACAAAAGTCCCTCCGCAGCGCGGACATTGATGCGGCAACCCCTCAGCAGGATAGGGTAACCCACATTGTGAACAACGGTATACGCTCATCTGTAAGCCTTATTTTATGTCTTTAATAAATATTATCACATAGGCGTGTCATGGCTAATTAGAAATGTCCTAATGCTGGCAATTTAGAAATGTCCTATTCGGTTGATAAAGTCCCCCGTCTGGGTTTTTCTTGGAAATTT
>DMCS01000025.1 GCA_003445715.1 Candidatus Mesolinea sp.
ATCGATTAACCAATATTTTTCAAAACCCTCGCCATGCTTCTCAAGCAATCACAGCCGCTGGTCGCAAATATCGCGATAGCCGCAGCCCCGGCAGCGGCTGGCTTCTGCATGTGAGCGCGCGGGTGCTTCTCCTTGGCGCTCCACTTCACGAATTTCTGAAATCAACGCACGCAAAGCCAGCTCCAGCGCCGGGGTGTAATCCACCTGGAATGTTTGCTGGCGGTAGCGCAGCAAGCCATAAGGCGGGCGCTGCCCGCTTTCGCGCTCCAAGAGCAGGCAGTAAGCCGCCAACTGCATAATATGGTTGGCGTAAGGCTGCGCCGGCGCAAAGGTGCTTTTCACCTCCACAGGCACCCGCGTGCCATCCTGCAGGCGCAGGATGTAATCCGGTTTGCCAGTGAGCTTTAGCTGCGGATCATAGAGCGGCTCTGTCAGTGCCTGCCATTGGTCGCTATCCGCGTAGATTACTTTCCCTTGCGGCAAGCCCGTGCGGCGTTTTTGCTGCTCGGACCAGATAAACAACAACGCCGCTAGCAGCGCCAGCAGCAGGATCAGCAGCCAGGGGTTCATCGCAGGAGCTGCACCGCCGCAATAGCCGCAGCTAAGATGATAAGGAAGAGCGCTGCGCGCTTAAGCACCAGCTCGAGCTTGGCGCTGCGCGCATGCCCGGCGTGGAAAGCCGTTCCGCTAGCCAGTTCGGCCTGGTTTTGGCCCTCCACCCCCTGGCGCTGATACCACCAGGCGCGCTGGCAATACAGAAAACTGCCCAGCTCGGAGGCACGCAGGGTGCGCATCAACCCTTAGCCTGATGATTGAGCTGATCTGAAAGGCGATTGATCGCCGCTTCCATTTCGCTCTGGCGAAAGCTGAGGGTAATATCGGCGCGGGTGCGTTCAATGATACCCCGCGCTAGGTCGGTGCGGCGGCGTAAACCTTGAGTAATCGCGTCCGGGAAATCCATAGTCACCAGCTGCGTGAAAATATCGTCCATCCACCGCAGGAGCCGCTCGACTTCGCTAGAGTACCCGGGGCGCAGTAAATCCAAGCAGCGCCGCCGCAGCTCGCCGAGCGTCTCAGTTAGGCCGGCTAAGTAAGCTGGGTATTCTGCGCCAAGCTCACCTGGCGTTGGCAGCGGCTGGTCGAGGATCAGTGCCACAGTCAGCTGAGCCTCCACATATTCTTTAATCGCGTCCTGTGTGTAACCCGTAAAGTAAAGGTCTGGGTCATCCTTCAAGCCTTCACGCAATGCTGTTACCAACGCGCGCGCACTTTGCAGCTCTGCTTGAGCCTCTTGCACCTCTTCGCGGTGGATTGCACGCACTGCTAAAGAAGCATGCCGGGTCAGCTGGCGGGCTTGCGCCAAGGCAGCATCGCGGCGAGCATTTTTGCGCTCAAAATCCTGGCGGATTTGATCGCAAATCTGGTCGAGTTCATCCATAAGCTATTTTCCATCCGTTGGCGGTTGACCACCCAGATTAAATAGGTCGTCAGCGAGCGTATGCGGCGGTGAGGGCATGCGGATCTCGCCAAACGCTGTTTCATAGCGCTGGATATTTTCGCTCAACACCCGCAGCAGCATCTTAGCGCCAAGTGGTGTAAGGATGATGCGCGTATCGACATTGATCGTTTCCATACTGGGCAGCAACTTAAAAAAGTCCAAGACAAACTCGGCCGGGGTATGCCCGACGCGGATCATATTGGAAAAGATAGGGTTCAAATCCGGCGGCAGATTCAGCTTGATTTGTTTTTGTTCAGCCATTACACCGCCTTAGAAGGGAATATCGTCGTCTGGCTCCTCTTCCTCCTCCACGCCAATGCCTTCACCACGTGGGGTTAGAAAGCGGACGACTTGGGCATTGACCTCGTAACTGGCGCCCCAAGTGCCATCCCGCCTCTGGAACACTTTAGGCGAGCCATTCGTATCCGGGCTGAGGCGACCTTCCACCAAAACCTTAGAGCCTTTATGCAGGTATTGGTTACATGATTCTGCCTGGGCACCCCAAACCGTGACTTTGAACCAGGTGGTTTCATCTTTATCTCGAAAGCGCCGGTTGGTAGCCACATTAAAGGAAGTAACGGGCTTACCATCGGGCGTATAGCGCATCTCTGGGTCACGCCCAAGATTGCCAATCAGGATTATTTTTTGATACATGGGGTTGTTCCTTTCGTTTATGTATGTGTAAATGCGTCTTTATTTTTTCGTCAACGTCTTATGACCTGACATGTTTAATGCTATGCGACAATTTTACTGCATAATAGAATTTTTCCACAGAACTCGCTGAGGCGTTATCAATATTCAATCCCATTGCACACGAATTTCGCCAAAAGCCTTGACAGGCGGCAAGCTTTGCCTATAATTCTGCATAACTTAATAAGAAAGACGTTGAAGAGGACGAGTAACTGCCGAAACGGCGGCACAGAGAGCAGGGCTAAGCTGAAATCCTGCCCGCACGACCGCAGTAAATGGACCTCGGAGTTGCCAGGCGAACACACCCGTCAGTAGCCCCGGCCGGAGATGCCACCGTTATCAGGGTAAAGGGTATCAGCTTTGAGCTCGTACCCGCAAAGAGTGAGGCTGGCTATTTCCGTGTGTTCTTCACCGGAAATTTTTTATAAATTCAGCCTAAGTTGGGTGGCACCGCGGATTTCAACACATCCGTCCCTCAGTGGGATGGATGTGTTTTTTGTTAACCTAAAAGGAGGCTTTATTGAAGTTGAGAAGTAAGTCCATAGAGAGCGCAATGGGCAGTAAAACCTGCCTTGCTGATAGAGAAAAAAATAAGTTTATAAGGAGATTATCATGACAGAAGAAACAAGAATTCGCTTTGACCTGGATCAAAATGAGATCCCGCGCTTTTGGTACAACATTAGCGCCGATAGCCCCGTGCCACCCGCGCCTGTTTTTGACCCCGCCACCCGCGAGCCTGTCACCCTGGAAGCACTGCTCAAGCTCTTCCCCATGCCGCTGATTGAGCAGGAAGCCACGACTGACCGTTTCGTATCCATCCCCGATGAGGTGCGTGAAGCCTATAAGCTCTACCGTCCTACACCCCTTATGCGCGCCCGCCGGCTGGAGCGTGAACTGCAAACCCCCGCGCATATCTACTATAAATATGAAGGCGCTTCCCCGGCAGGCAGTCATAAACTCAACACCGCACTGGCACAGGCTTACTATAACAAAATCAGCAGCACGCATGCCATGACCACCGAGACCGGTGCTGGCCAGTGGGGCTCGGCACTGGCTATGGCTTGCCAAATGTTTGGCATCGAGGTTGAGGTTTATATGGTGAATGCCTCCTATCAGGGCAAACCCTACCGCCGCGTCCTGATGCAGACCTATGGTGCCCAGATTTTCCCCAGCCCTTCGGACCGCACAAAAGCCGGGCGCTCTTTTCTGGCGCAAAACCCGAATCACCCCGGTTCGTTAGGTATCGCCATCTCTGAGGCTGTGGAGATTGCCGTAGAATCGGGCGGGAAAAAGAAATATGGGCTTGGCTCGGTGCTCAACCACGTCTTGCTGCACCAAACCGTCATCGGCGAGGAAGCGCTCAAACAGATGGACTTAGCCGGTGAATACCCGGATGTGGTGATTGGCTGCGTGGGCGGCGGCTCCAACTTTGGCGGAATCGCCTTTCCCTTCCTGCGCGGCAACCTGCGCGAAGACAGGCAGACGCGCTTTCTGGCTGTTGAGCCGACAGCGACTCCCTCACTCACCCGCGGGGTATATGGCTTCGACTTTGGCGATAGCGCCGGATTGGTGCCGATCCTGAAGATGTACACCCTGGGCAGTGACTTCATCCCCGACCCAATCCACGCCGGCGGGCTGCGATACCACGGCATGTCCCCGCTGGTCAGCGCGCTCTACCACGCCGGTCTTATCGACGCCGTGGCAGTTGGTCAGCGTGAGGTCTTCGAAGCTGCCCTGCAGTTCACCCGTACGGAAGGCATCCTACCGGCGCCCGAGTCGGCTCATGCTATCCGCGTGGCAATCGACCAAGCCATCGAAGCGCGGGAGAAGGGCGAAAAGCGTGTGATCCTCTTCAACCTTTCGGGGCATGGCTTTTTGGACTTAGCTGCTTACGACCAATACCTGCATAACGGCATGCAAAACGGCAGTGTCGCCGAGAGCCAGCTTGAAGGTCTTGCCGAACGTCTGCCGAAGGTGAAGTTAGAATGAGGAAGAGTCTCCGAAAGCCCAAAATAGGGAGTTGAAAATGTCCAGAACATTAATAAATGAATAACTTTATATTCAAGAAGATCACAATATGTTCATACCCTGCAGTGCACCCCAAAAGTTGG
>DMCS01000028.1 GCA_003445715.1 Candidatus Mesolinea sp.
GGGAGAGGGCAGGGTGAGGGTAACCGTGATATATATTTGACAATGAGATTTACAAAAATAAATCATTATGCAAGTCAGGTTGAGTTTTCAACACCCTCAATACTTGCTTTTTGGCTAGAAAAAAATTAATCTGGAGAATGGAATTAGGGTATGACGGAAACGAGCAAACGCATCGCGATAATTGGCGCTGGGATTGGCGGGATGAGCGCGGCTTATGACCTGATCAACGCTGGCAAACATGTGGTCATCTACGAAGCCTCAGATCACCCTGGCGGCTTAGCTGCGGGTTTTAAGGAACCGCATTGGGATTGGTCTGTGGAGCGCTATTACCACCACTGGTTTACCTCGGATAAATACATGCTTGGCTTGATCGATGAACTAGGCTGGTCAGACCAGGTGATCTTTCCCAAGCCCATCAGCGTGATGTATTACAAGGGCAAGTTTTACCCTTTTGATTCCATCCCGGCGGCAATTATGTACCCCGGCTTAGGCTGGGGGATCAATAAGATCCGCTTTGGTTTTGTGGGGCTTTACCTGCGCCTGACAAACAACTGGCGCGCGCTGGAGAAAACCACCACGGACGCCTGGATGCGCGCTAAAGCCGGCGATAAGGTCTACGAAGCGATGTGGGAGCCGATGATGGTGGGCAAGTTTGGCGAGCGCTATGCCAAAGAGGTTAACATGGCTTGGATGTGGGCGCGCTTGCACTCGCGCAGCACGCGCTTGGGCACGTTTATCGGCGGCTTCCAAGCCTTTGCGGATAAATTCGCGGCTGAGCTGCAACGCCGCGGGGTGGAAATCCATTACGAGATGCCAGTACAGAGTATCACGCGGCAGGAAAATGGCAAACTGCAAGTGCAGTTCATGGACCAGGCGCCAGAATTATTTGACCAGGTGCTGGTGACGCTCTCACCGGGGATGATGGCGAAGCTGACCCCGGATTTGCCCAAAGACTACCTGAGCGGGCTGCTGAGCCTCAAGAATATGGGCGCCGTGGTGATGACGCTTTCGCTCTCGCACGCGCTCTCGCCCGAGGGATACTACTGGTACAACATCCCCAAGCAAGTCGGTTTTCCGTTCCTCTCGCTGGTGGAGCATACTAATTTCCTCAAGCCGGAATATTTTGGCGGGGATCACATCCTTTATATTGGAGATTACCTTGAGGTGGACCACCCAAACTTCCAGAAGAGCGATGAGCAGCTGTTAGCTGAATTCTTGCCACACCTGACCAAGATTAACCCGCAGTTCAGCCCCGATTGGGTCAAAAAGGTGTGGGTCAGCAAGACCCCCTACGCTCAACCCATTCCGCTGGTGAACCACTCCGAAAATATTCCGGCGGTCAAGACGCCTGTGCCCGGGGTTTACTTTGCCAGTATGAGCCAGGTCTACCCCTGGGACCGCGGCACCAACTTTGCAGTGGAGATCGGGCGGCGGGCAGCCCGCATGATGCTTGAGGAATTAAAACCGTAGAGCGCGTAGGTTTAATCCTGGAAAATTCGTGTTTCCTAATTTGGGTTTACTATATAGAAATCTAGCTGCTTTTGGCGCCAAAGCACCGATTTTTACAGCGTATAGATAGCAGATTGTATAGCTAAGATTTGCTTAGTACCACCCATATATAGGGGTGCTCACCAAGTTAAATTCTGCTAAATAGGGTGAGCAAGAAATCATCTTAAGAATTTATTAATAGGTTTAACGAAAAAATAGCTTTTTAAAGTTTTCGAATCTTAAAGAAACCTCAACTTTTAAGCAAATCTCCAGTCGATTTTGTTGTTTCTGAGCCAAGTCGGTGTTAGAATTTGCTTACCGTTTTCAATTGAGACAATCGATCGCATTTTTATAGCGAATCGAGCGTGAATTACTACATTCGATACGCTCTTTTAAGTATTGATATTTTAGGAAAACTCTCCCCTTTTTTTCAGACGTGGGGAATTAAGGAGAAGGCATGATGAATGCTCAACAGGCATGGCAAGCTACCCTCGGACAACTGCAGATGGAACTTTCACGCGCGGCTTATGACACATGGGTGAAACATACACAGCTGATCAACTACGATGAGCAAACTGCAGCCTTTACCTTGGGTGCCGCCAATGCCTATGCCTGTGATTGGTTGGAAAGCCGCCTCAAATCTACGCTGATCAATAAACTCAGTGGCATGATGGCAAGACCAGTGGAAGTCTCCTTTAAAGTATGGGCTGCTCCCTCAGCCCAACAACCGGAAGAGTATATAAGCAATCAAAAACCAGTTGCGTCTGTTGAATCAAATAACCTTGAGACGCACTTAGCCAGCAAATATCGCTTTGATAATTTCGTTGTCGGTCCCAATAATCGTTTAGCCCATGCTGCCAGCTTGGCTGTGGCAGAGCAGCCGGCGCGGGCTTATAATCCCCTTTTTCTGTATGGTGGCGTTGGGCTGGGCAAGACCCACATTTTGCATGCCATCGGCAATGCCGTTTTGCCGCGCGGGATGCAGGTACTGTATGTCTCTTCGGAAGAGTTCACTAACGACCTCGTCAATGCTATCCGCACCAAGACAACTGCGGCTTTCCGGGAGAAATACCGCCAGGTGGATGTGCTGCTCATCGATGATATTCAGTTCATCTCTGGCAAGGACGCCACCCAAGAGGAATTTTTCCACACGTTTAATACCTTGCATGGGCAGGATAAGCAAATTGTGATGACATCCGACCGCGCACCCAAATCGATGAGCACCTTAGAGGAACGACTGCGTTCGCGCTTCGAATGGGGGCTGACGGTGGACATCCAACCCCCGGATTATGAAACCCGTTTAGCCATTTTGCGCGCCAAAGCCGAAAAAGTTCACCGCGATGTGCCCGCAGAGGTGATCGAAATGATTGCCCGCGAGATCCAAAGCAACATCCGTGAATTGGAAGGCGCATGGAACCGCGTTCTGGCTTATGCTGAACTAACCGGAGAAAAGCTCACATTGCAGATGGCAAATAATGCTTTAGCCGACTTCTTCCCACAGCATCCAGATGTTGCCCCCGAGGATGTCATTGCAGCTGTTTCGCGGTTTTTTGGCGTTTCCCCTGAGCGCATGCTGAGCAAAGACCGCTCTAAAGATATTGCCTTGCCACGCCAGATTGCGATGTACCTGCTACGCGAGCAGGCTGGTGTATCCCTGCCCAAGATTGGCGAGGAATTGGGCGGGCGCGATCACACCACTGTGATTTATGCCTGCGATAAGGTCGCCAATTTGATCGAGCGGGATGAACGCCTCCGCCGGCAGGTGCTGCAGCTGAGCGAGAAAATCTTTGGCTAAAGCCTCTACTCTGTTGTATTCTCCAGAGCCTCAAAGAGCGTATCGCTAAGCGGCTCCAACTCACCCCAATTATCGCCGATGCGCGTTTCGGTCACCAAAGGCACATCTAACTGCATGGTGTGTTCCATCACCTCTCGGGCAATCCGAACGGTTTTCTCCAAGTCAGCCTCAGGGACTTCAAAAATCAGCTCATCATGAATCTGCAAAAGCATATCCCCATGCAAGTTAGCCTGCTCAAAAGCCGGGGGTAGCTGGATCATAGCCAGTTTGATAATATCGGCAGCTGTACCTTGAATAGGTGCATTGATGGCTTCTCGTTCTTCACGCTGGCGCAGCACGTTGTTGGTGCCTTTTTGTAAGTTGGGGAAATAGCGACGGCGGCCTAAAAGCGTTTCCACGTAGCCTTGCTTGGCAGCTAATTGCTTCGTGTGCTCCAGCCACTCACGCACCTTGGGGAAGGTCTCGAAGTAGCTCTTGACGAAATTCTCGGCTTCTGCCAGAGTAAGGCCAGTGGTGAGCGTGAGCCCGTAAGGTGTCATCCCATAAATCAGCCCAAAGTTGATCGCCTTGGCATGCCGGCGTTGCGTCTTATCGACTTGATCTAAGGGCACGTGGTAAATCGCGGCAGCTGTGGCGGCGTGAATGTCTTGTCCCTTACGGAATGCCTCAATCATGGCTTCATCTTTCGAAATATGTGCCACGATGCGCAGCTCAATCTGAGAATAGTCCACTGAGAGCAGTTTATGCCCAGGTGCTGCGATAAAACCCTGGCGCACGCGGTTGCCGATCTCGGTGCGCGTGGGGATGTTTTGCAGATTGGGGTCTTGGGAGGCAATCCGGCCGGTTGCTGTCCCAGTCTGGTTGAAAGAGGTATGCACACGGCCGGTCTTAGGGTTGATCTGCTGGGGGAGTGCATCGACGTATGTCGACTTGAGTTTTATAAGCTCGCGATAGTCCAAAATTTCTGCGATGATGGGATGCTGGGGGCGCATGGCTTCCAGCACGCTGGCAGCTGTGGAGAGCCTGCCGCTGCTCGTTCGATGAGATCGGTCGGGCGGTTCCAAGCCCAAGCGCTTGAAAAGCACATCGGAAAGCTGCTGGGGCGAGTTGATATTAAAGCGCTCGCCGACGTGGCTATAAATTTGGTCTTCGAGACGCGCCAGCTGCTCTTGCAATTCCTTAGAGAATTTCTCGAAGAAAGCTTTATCGAGCAGGATCCCCTTCTCTTCCATTGCAGCCAAAACCGGGATGAGCTTGACTTCTACGTTGGCGTTGAGTTGGCTGGCATTCCTCTCTTCCAGTTCTTTTTCCAAGGGTTCGACCAAGCGAAGGGTCATTACCGCATCGCCCACTGCATAGGGAGCAGCTTTTTCAATCTTTACTTCTGCCATGCTGATTTGCTTTTTGCCTTTGCCAATAAGTTCTTCGATGTGGGTCATTTCCACACCCAAGCGCTGCCAAGCCAAAGTCTTGAGGCCTAAGCTGCGCGAATCGGGGTTGATCAGCCATTCGGCGATCATCGTATCAAATGTGATGGGGTGTAGATCAAAGCCGGCGCCATGCAGGCAAATTAAATCATATTTGCTGTTGTGCCCCACTTTGCCAATCTCTGTGTTCTCAAAGAGTGGTTTGAGCGCTTCCTTTAGAGTATCTAAGGGCAGTTGTTTGCCAGCATTATGCCCAACAGGCAGGTAATAACCTACCTGCGGTTCACCAGCTAAGGAAATACCGACCAGCTCGGCTTGGGTAGGGATCATGCTGGTTGTTTCGGTGTCAAAAGCGATGCGCTTAGAGCGGGAAAGCATGTCCACGCAGGCTTGCAGCTTATCTTCGCTATTAACGATGATAGTTTCGAAATAACTTTGGTTTGGTTTGTCGTTATCTGTTGGTTGTTCGTCAAAAAGTGATCCCTGCTTGGCACCAGAAAGGCTGGGTTGTAGCTTTTTCTCGACTGTGCGCAAGCGCTGAGTGAGCGTGCGGAATTCCAATTCGTGGAAAAGTTCTTCAACAGCCTTGGGATTGAAGCGTGAGATCTCTGCCTGAGAAAGATCCACTTTGACGCCTAGATCGGTGCGGATGCGCGCAAGGTCTCGGCTCAGATAGGCAGAATCTTTGCCCGCACGGAGCAGTTCAGCAGTGTGCCCACCGATTTCATCGAGGTGAGCGTAGATTTCATCCAAGGTTGGGTATTGCTCTAAGAGTTTGACCGCGGTTTTCTCGCCAATACCTTTTACACCTGGAATATTGTCAGAAGGGTCACCAACCAGGGCTTTATAATCAACCACCTGTTCGGGGTAAACCCCTAATTTCTTTTTTACGTCTTCCGGAAAAAATTCCTCGCTGCTGTTGGTGCGGCTGTTGGGCAGCGCCACAACGATGCGGTTGGTCACAAGCTGAAGCAAGTCCCGGTCCCCTGTGATGATTTTGACGCCTAACCCTTCTTGCTCTGCAGCCCACTTCGCCAAGCTGCCAATGACGTCATCAGCTTCGTAATTTTCAATCTCAACACGCGGAATATTAAAAGCATCAATCATCTCGCGGATCCGTTCGATTTGTCCGCGCAAATCCTCCGGCATCTTGGCACGTGTGGCTTTATATTCGGGGTAAAGGTCATGCCGAAAGGTGCGGCCAGTATCGAAAGAAACAGCCAAATAGTCTGGCTGCTCCTGTTCCAGAATACGTAAGAGTGTATTGGCAAAGCCAAAAACACCCGCTGTAGGCTCGCCACGACTGGTTGCCCAACGGGCAGTGCCGCCTGAGGTTAAGGCGAAATAAGCCCGATAAGCTAAGGCATGGCCGTCGATGAGATAGAGTATTTTAGGCATAGTAACCTCGGTTTATAGATGTATTCGATCGGCTTTTAAGATAATCAAAAAACTTGATACCAGAAAACTTTATTTGGAGAGTCAGCTGCTGGGTCTGCGTGTGGGTGCTTCATTGTGTTGCTGCCTGCCTCAGGCTGGAAAAGCTCATCCTGCCAGGAGCCACTACCCATGCTGTCGCCTGAGCGCAGCCGCAACCCAGTTAGGTCTGGCATGCTTGGCTGTGGGCGTTCTGCAGCGTCGAGTTGCTGCAGAAGCTGCCGGCTGGCTTGCTCGGCAGTGCTTAAGCTGGTCTCGAGCGGAAAAACCAGCAGGCAAAAACTCTCGCTATCCATTGCCTGCGCCAGGACTAACACGGGCTCTTGCCCTTTTTCGTCCAGAGGTAAAAGGTGAAACTCTGGGATAGAAAGCTGGCCGTCTGTGCCAGCCTGAACCACCGGTAGGAGTTCTGTGGGCTCAAAAGCAAGCCCTGGCTGGGTGCTCGTAATAAGCTGTCCCTCTTTGAGCAACATGCCGGCTAATGCCTTGCTCTCTTGGATTGTTTTGGTTAAGATGGCTTCCAAATCTATGGACACTTTCAGCTTGCCCGCAGAACTCAGCGAGCATCTCCTTTGCTATTTAGTTTAACATTTCTTACAATGGGCTGCAAGCAAGCGACTGCCTGTGATGCGCATAGGTATGATTTGATAAAATTACCGTAGAATAAGGATTAAATTTGATATTCACAGGAATTGTGATTTACTTAAGCCTAACGTAAATGAAAATAAGGAGCAGTTTATGGATAACTTTGACGTTGTGGTGATTGGCAGTGGTCCTGGCGGATATGTCAGCGCAATCCGCGCGGCACAGCTGGGCTTGAAGGTTGCTATCGTGGAACGAAAGGCTTTAGGCGGGGTGTGCCTCAATATTGGCTGCATTCCTTCGAAAGCCTTACTGCGAAATGCCGAGCTGGTGTATCTTATGCGCACACAAGCAGCAGAGTTTGGCATCCAGGCTGAGAATCTGACCTTTGACTACGTGGCAGCCTACAAACGCAGCCGGCAGGTTTCTGACCGCCTGACCAAGGGAGTCAGTTTCCTGATAAAAAAGAATAATATTTCTGTCATCGAAGGACATGGCGAAGTTGCCAGCCCACGGGAAGTGCTCATAAGAACAGCCGATGGAAGTACGCAGACAGTTTCCACACGGAATATCGTTTTAGCGACTGGTGCACACCCCACGATAATCCCAGGTATGGAGCCGGATGGCGAAAAGATTTTGGATTATGAGGATGCCATCCTCTTACAGCAGCTGCCCAAGTCGGCGGTAATAATCGGCGGTGGTGCAGTGGGTGTGGAATTTGCTACAGTCTGGAGCGCTTATGGCGTGGAAGTGCACATCGTCGAGATGCTGCCACATATTCTGCCGGCGGAAGACGATGAGGCAGCAGCTGAGCTTAGCAAAGCTTTCCGGAAGCGTGGCGTGAAAATCCACGCTGGCACCAAAGTGCAGTCTGTGCAAAAGACCGAGACTGGTGTGGAAGTGCAGTTGGAGGGTGAAAAGGGTGCGGAGACGCTTACAGCCGAAGCAGTGCTCGTAGCCGTTGGATTCAAGCCCAATTCAGCCAATATCGGATTGGAAAAAGTGGGCGTCGCTGTGGACCAGCGCGGTTTTGTGCAGGTTGATGAGCGCATGGCTACAAATGTCCCCAGCATTTGGGCGATCGGG
This sequence comes from Candidatus Mesolinea sp., assembly GCA_003445715.1. Lineage (GTDB taxonomy): Bacteria > Chloroflexota > Anaerolineae > Anaerolineales > Anaerolineaceae > Mesolinea. Next base: position 7,813 of record DMCS01000028.1, read on the forward strand.
GATGTGACCGGTAAGCTTCTCCTGGCGCACACTGCCTCAACCATGGGCATAATCTGTGCGGAGGTGATCGCCGGGTTGCCTGCACGCAAGTTAGATTACCGCATGATCCCACGTGCAACGTATACGCAGCCCCAGGTAGCTTCTTTCGGATATACTGAAAAGCAGGCTCAGGAAGCTGGTTATAACGTGCGTACAGGTAAATTCCCCTTTATGGCGAACGGTAAAGCCTTGGGCTATGGCGAGCCTGCCGGTTACATCAAATTAGTCGTAAATGAGCACAACAGCCAATTGTTGGGTGCATCCTTGGTTGGGCCGGACGTCTCCGAGCTGCTGCCTGAGCTAACTTTAGCCCAAGCTAACGGGCTGACGGTGGAAGCTATCGCCCAGAATATTCACGCACACCCAACGCTTAGTGAGGTCCTTATGGAAGCTGCAGAAGCTGCCAAAGGGCATGCGGTTCACCTCTAAAGGGTCAATCTCTGAAATCCTAATCAACGATACCCCGTTTAAATGAGTACACAGAAGGCATCAAAAGCCTTTTGTGTACTTTTCGCTTAATAACACTGAGGCGATTATTCTGCGTGTCATGGCTAATTAGAAAT
>DMCS01000092.1 GCA_003445715.1 Candidatus Mesolinea sp.
GCAGCCTAGCTCCGATTGCATTGTTCCCGCAATCGTGACCGTTTCCGGCTGCGGCGTATTTTGGGCAAATACGCTTGGCGTTGCATTGGGAAAAACTAGGGCAAGCATGGTAAAAAGTACAATTATGACCCGAAGATTAAACTTTGGTTTTTTCATTTTTTAAAATCTCCTATGAATTTACTTGCCCGCCAACTGTTTAAATGGTAAAGCATCCTTATTTTATGCAATTCATGCTAATCAAATCGTTTTTCATTATCCTACAGAACGAGAAAAATGACAATTGAATCAGAGAATGTTAGAAAATATCGTACATCTGAAACGCGGGTGTATAGCCTGCTTAATTGTTCTCGCGGGTCTCCTGAGTGCGCAGCCAACCCGTAGGGTACCGGGCAAGAAAGGGCTGTGGTAGAACCAACGCTTCATGCTCATCATAGGTACCTCATGCGTTTCTACTAACTTGCCTCATTTGACTATGATATAATGCATGCAATTTAATTTGGAATTAATTCCAAATACTGGAGTAAGAATTGGCATTCAACCCTTTGAGTTGGCTGTTGGGGCTGTTTTCCCTGGATATTGGGATTGACTTAGGAACAGCCAATACACTTGTGAATGTAAAAGGTAAAGGCATTATGATCAACGAACCCTCTTGGGTGGCTATCGAAAAGCGCACCCGAGAACCTTTACGCATTGGTGCGGCTGCCAAAGCCATGGTTGGGCGAGCGCCGGCTAATGTGGTCACATTGCGTCCTTTACGGGATGGGGTGATTTCGGAATATGATATTACCCAAGCGATGTTGGAGTATTTTATCGGCAAGGCGCACCAACACAGCATTGTGCCTTACCCCCGCCCGCGGGTGGTCATTGGTATCCCCAGCGGCGCAACCGAAGTGGAAAAGCGGGCCGTATATGATGCTGCTATGGCTGCGGGCGCACGTGAAACCTACATGATCAATGAACCAGCTAGCGCTGCCATCGGCGCTGGGCTGCCTGTGAATGAGGGCAATGGCAACATGATTGTCGACATCGGCGGCGGCACCACCGAGGTAGCCGTGATTTCAATGGGGGGCATCGTTATCTCCCGCTCCTTGCGCGTGGCTGGTGATGAAATGGACCAGGATGTTAGTGAATATGTCCGCAGCAAGTACAACTTGTTTATCGGCGAGCAAATGGCAGAGAAGGTTAAGATGGCTATTGGCTCAGCTTATCCCCTACAAGAAGAAAAAATCGCTGCAGTCCGCGGCAGAAACCTGATTACTGGTTTGCCGGAAGAAATTGAAATTTCCTCTATCGAGATCCGTGAAGCGCTTTCTGGCTCGGTTCAAGTGATTATTGATACGATCAAAGATGCCCTTGACGAAGCACCACCAGAAATCCTTTCGGATTTGATAGATAATGGCATATGCTTAGCGGGCGGCGTTTCACAGCTGCATGGCTTGGCTGATAGGCTGACGAATGAGCTTTGTGTGCGCGTCTGGGTAGCTGAAGATCCGATGACTTGTGTTGCCAGGGGGGCTGGACTTGTATTGGATGACTTGGAGGAGTACGAAAACTTCTTCGTCAATATCGAACGTGAGACTTATACGAATTTGGCGAGATAATCTTTCGTATTTCGCTTTCTGGTTTTCCTGTTTATAAAAATGCGCAACCTATTTTCTTCAACGAATTTAAGAAACCTTGTTATTCTTTTGGTCGTCGCCGGGATACTTATCTTGGCAATCTCCGGATATCTGACGCCAATTTTCAATTTGAGCTTCAGTCCGCTGATATCGGCTCAAAGCTGGCTTTCGCAACGCTACTTAGCCATACGGGATTTTTTCACTTATCCGCGCGACATGGCTACGCTGCGAGCACAGAATGTCCAATTAGAAAATGAGGTTTCTATGCTGCAAAGCAAAATAGTGGAGCTACAAGAAAGCCTCAGCCAGGCGCAGATCCTCTATGCTCTGCTTGACTTCGCGCGCGCTAACCCCGAGCACGATTATTTGGCTGCAACGGTTATTGGACGAGAAATCAGCCCATATTATCAGTACATTATCATTGATAAGGGTTCAAATGATGGCGTTTTGCATGGGATGCCTGTGGTCACTCAGCAGGGTTTGGTAGGACGTGTGGATGCGGTCATTGCTAATGCTGCGCGTGTGCAGCTGATTAGCGATGCCAATTCAGTGGTCAATGTGCGTTTGCAAAACGCCAAAGTGGAAGCGCAAATCAGAGGGTCAATTACCGGTGAAATCAGCCTGGAAATGGTACCGCAAGATGCCGAAGTTCAAATCGGAGATGTGCTGCTCACCTCCGGACTGGGCGGAAATTACCCGCCTAATATCTTTGTGGGGCAGGTGCTTAGCATGCAGAGCCAAAAAAACAGCCTGTTTCAGACCGGAGCTGTACAGTCAATTGTGGATTTTTCGAACCTCAGCGCTGTGCTGATTATTACGAACTTTGAGGTGGTTGATATTTCCCCCTTGATTCCTTAGGGTGGTGGTAATTATGCCCTTTTATCTGCTTACGATTATTAGCTTTATTGTGACCCTGATGCTTCAGATTGGCATTGTTAGCCGTGCAGTGCTCTTAGCAGGATCCGCTGATGTAATGCTCTTGTTTATCGCTGCGTGGAGCTTGCACCAAGATCGCAAAAACGCATGGATATTAGTATTGGCTTTTGGCTTTATTATCGGCTCGATATCGGCTGGACCTTTCTTTATTCCCCTGATTACTTATATGCTTGTATTCTTTGCTGCAAAGCTTATGCATCATCAAATCTGGCGGACGCCGCTGCTTTCCATGTTCTTATTAACATTCTTTGGGACGCTCTTTCAAAATGGGTTACATCTCCTGGTCTTATGGGTGCAAGGCGTTGGGTTTTCCTTTACGGAAGCTTTCACCAATATTTTGCTACCTAGTGTATTGCTCAACATGCTCTTAGCGATCCCAGTACACGCATTAGTTCAGGAGCTGTTTCCTAGTGAGCTTCCCGTAGGAGCACCGCTATGAACAATAAATTTTACGAAAAGCCGACCATTCAGCTTTCCCGTTTTAAGTGGGTTTACATCTTGATTGGATTGGTTCTCCTCTACTACATATTCCAACTCTTCAACTATCAGATTGTGAATGGAGAAATTTATCGCGCACAAGCAGAGGATAACCGCACGATGGAAATTAGCGACCCAACCCAACGGGGCAACATCTATGACCGCAACGGTGTGGTCCTGGCGCAAAACGTTCCTGCTTACAATATCACGGTAACGCCAGCTAATTTGCCGGATTCGGAAGGGCAGACTCGGCTCATTTTTTCGGAACTTTCCGAGCTGATTGGGATTCCAGTGAGCAATGGCGTCGTTGATGAGGCGGTTGCGGCAACATTTACACCCTGTTCCACCGATTTGGGGATAGAACAAATCGTTTATATTGCCGATACGAACTGGCCCTTTCAAGCGACGCGCTTGAGCTGCGGCGTTTCAAAAGAAGTTGCTATGGCTGTGCAAGAGAAAGCCATGGACTGGCCCGGTGTTGGAGTTGAGATTGAGTCAGTCCGGATTTATCCAACCGGAAATCTGACTGCGGAGATTGTTGGCTTTTTGGGTCCGGTTCCAGAATCAATGGTGGATTATTATACAGATCTGGGTTTTGTGGCTAACCGCGACAAGGTTGGTTACGCTGGCGTAGAAAGCACCATGCAGGACATCCTTGGCGGGAGGAACGGGAAACGCGTTGTGGAAGTTACTGTGGGTGGCGAAGTGGTGCGCAACTTAGAAGAACCAATCGAGCCGATCCCTGGGCAGGATGTCTATTTGACGATCGACACACGTTTGCAGTCTGCTGCGCGCGATGCGCTTATTATGAATTTGGATTACTGGAACTGGTATTTGGGCTATACGCTCAGCACGAGCGGATCAGTGATTGCAATGAACGTCAAGACCGGCGAGATTTTAGCCATGGTTTCTTATCCTAACTATGAAAATAACCGTATGACGCCTTACATCCCGCAGTATTATTACACCCAGCTGACAATGGATCAGGCGAAGCCTTTGGTAAACCAAGCCATCTCTGCAGAATTACCGCCAGGCTCGGTGTTCAAGCTTTCGTCGGCGCTGGGCGTTCTGAATGAGGGCGTGGTGACGCCAGAGCAAACTGTGAATGACCCAGGCACAATCGCTTTGGTGCAGCGTTTTTTACTCAACGACCCTGGCAGCTTGCAAACCTACTACTGTTGGAACCGGGATGGGCATGGCGATGTCGATTTTTTGCACGGGATTGCGTGGTCTTGTAACGTTTATTGGTATAAAGTTACCGGCGGTTATGAGGGTGAAGTGGAAGGTGAAGGCTTGGGCATCTGGCGCTTAGGCGAATACGCCAAAGCCTTGGGTTATGGCCAATTGACTGGCATCGAATTGCCTGGGGAAGCGGATGGGTTGATTCCAGACCCAACCTGGAAGCGCTTGAATCAAGGTGAAAACTGGGCAACAGGAGACACTTACTTAGCTGCAGTAGGGCAAGGTTATGTGCTGGCAACCCCACTGCAAGTGTTGAATTCCATTTCTACCATTGCCAACGATGGCAGGCACATGCAAGTTTCCTTGATTGAAAAAGTGGAAGATGCCGATGGAAATGTTACTCAAAGCTTCGAGCCAGTGGTACTGTGGGATATTACCAAAGACGCAAAGATTCAAGAATATGACGGCAATATTCCAACGGGTGTGATGAAAACTGTGCAGCCTTGGGTCATCGAATTGGCGAAGCGCGGTATGGAGATGGTTACTGTGGAAGGCGGAACGGCAGCAATCGAGTTTGAAGGCGACCCGAATAAAGTTGCAGGAAAAACCGGCACTGCCGAGTATTGCGATGACTTTGCACTTGCCAATAACTTATGTGGGATTGGCGTAGGCGGCTGGCCGGCGCACGCCTGGTTTGTAGGTTACGCGCCTTACGATGACCCGGAGATCGCGGTGGTGGCATTTGCCTACAACGGCAAAGAGGGGTCAACCTTAGCTGCTCCGATTGTTCGCAAGGTTATTGATACCTACTTTGCACTCAAAGCTGCCGATGCAGAAAATTTACCGTAATCGGATCGAATGCTGAATTTAGAAACGCGATGTTAAACACCAAAGATATCTGGCAGCGATTTGACTTTCCACTGTTTGCAGCGGTCTTATTTCTGTGCATCTTCGGGGTAGCATTAATCAGCTCCGCTATCGCCGGAAATCCGACCTTAGCAAACCATGCGCAGCGGCAGACCATCTTTCTGCTGATCGGGTTGGTGATCCTTTTTATTGCTGCAGCAGTGGATTACCACATTTGGCTTTCCTTGACCAAGCCGTTTTATATCGTGGTAGCTCTTCTGCTTATTATGGTGTTTGTTATGGGTGAAGCGAGGTTTGGAGCCGCGCGCTGGCTGCAAATTGGCACAGAGACCATTCAGCCGGCTGAGTTAGCCAAGATTGTGGCGATCATGGCTTTTGCGCAGTATTTCTCGGTGCATATTACTCAGATTAATAATTGGAAGACTGTTTGGCAAAGCTTGCTCGTCGCTGGCGGGATTGCTTTATGGATTTTCTTGCAGCCGGACCTAAAAACTACTATAGTGATCGCCGTACTTTGGTTTGCGATGTTATGGATTAGCGGATGGAAGACCAAAAATGTGCTTATTTTTGCTGGCATTGTGATCGTCTTATTCGCTGTTTTTGCTGCACTCGATTTCCCTTTGTTGGCAGATTACCAACGGGCGCGAATCACTAACTTTTTCAACCCGGATCCTGAAGCGCGCTATGGGGATACTTACAACGTTGACCAAGCGCTCATCAGCATCGGTTCAGGCGGATGGTTTGGTCAGGGTTACGGTCAGGGGAGTCAGGTACAGCTGCGCTTCCTTAAAATTAGGCACAATGACTTCATATTTTCGGTCTTGGCGCATGAGTTTGGTTTTGTCGGCACTATTGCCGTCTTGCTCTTATTAGTTTTTGTGATTTATCGCTGTTTTGCGATCGCTGCTAAAGCCCCAGACGCTTATGGCGCGTTGATAGCTTATGGTTTTGGCGTGTTGATGGCTTTCCAGACGCTGGTAAATGTGGGGGTGAACATGCGCCTGCTTCCAGTTACTGGGCTGACGTTGCCGTTTATCAGTTATGGGGGCAGCTCGCTGGTCACTTTGCTTTTAGGGGTTGGGCTAGTAGAAAACATCCATATGCGCACAGATAAGAAACTGCCGGCAGCATGAAATCGCTCTTGTAAGAGGGAAAAACATCTGGTAGAATATCAACAACCCCTTGGGGGTTCGTCTAATGGCAGGACAGCAGACTCTGAATCTGTATGTGGAGGTTCGACTCCTTCACCCCCAGCCTCAAAAAATACCCGCGAGGGTATTTTTTGTTTATACAGTTTCATCATTGGCTTTGGAATTTCACGAGTCAAGCTCAAGGGATATATGTTATTAGGTAATAAGGGTCAAATTCCCATCGGAGTATAATATTGGGCATGCAAAAGGCTACTGAGGCAATTTCAGATGCTAAATCCATTTCCACTTGGTATTTGAACCTGACGGTTTTTATGGGTGGGGCTGCTACGATGATGGTCGAATTTGGCGCCTCACGCTTGCTTGGGAACGTTTTTGGCACCAGTAATATTGTCTGGGCGGTGATTATTGGCTTGGTCCTGGTTTACCTGACGTTAGGTAATTGGTTAGGCGGGAAGTTAGCCGATAAAGACCCTTCGCCTATTAAATATTTCTCGTTATTATGTTGGTCCGGAGTGGCGGTGGGCATCGTCCCACTAATATCTCACCCAATTTTGCGCATTGCTGCTGACGCTTTCGACGCTCTGCAGATTAACCTCATGGCAGGCGCGTTTTTTGCTGTCTTGGTACTGCTCATTCTGCCAGTGACGCTGCTGGGGATGATCACACCTTTTGCCCTCAAGCTGCTGATCCCCGACACGAGCCGTACTGGCAGAGTCGCTGGTAAAGCCTCAGCCATCGCCACGTTAGGTTCGTTTTTAGGCACTTTCCTGGCCGTCTTGGTTTTGATCCCTCTTGTGGGGACATACCGTACCTTCCTCATCACCAGCCTCGTACTTCTCCTCACGGCATTGCCAGGCTTAGTGTGCTCGGGGGAATTGAGGAGGGCGGCGATGTTCCTTAGCCTCGGGATTATCCTGTTTGTACTTGCCTTTTTGGGGTTGCAAAGCGCAGTAAAAGCTTCCTCTGGGATGATTTATGAAGCCGAATCGGCATATAACTACATCCAAGTGTTGCAAATTGATGCATATCGCTATCTGCGCCTCAACGAAGGTCAGGGTGTTCATTCTATTTACCACCCTACACAGCTTTTCTACGGTGGACCATGGTCGCAGGTGTTGGTAGCGCCGTATTTCAACCCGCCACCAGCTGAAGAGATCACGGTCAAGCATATTGCTATCCTTGGGCTGGCGGCTGGTACCACCGCTCGTCAAGCTAGCGTGGTCTATCCGCAAGCGCAGATCGATGGCTTTGAGATAGATCCTAAGATTATCGAAGTCGGAAAGCAATTCTTTGGCATGGACTTGCCCAATTTGAACATTTATGCCCAAGATGCCCGCTGGGGTATTGCGCATAGCGATAAAACCTATGACATTATGAGTGTAGATGCCTACCGCTCGCCCTACATTCCTCCACATTTGGTAACCCAAGAGTTTTTTGAGATACTCTACGACAAATTAAATCCGCATGGAGTGGTGGCGATAAATGTGGGTAGAAGCAATGCAGACCGCACCTTGGTTGAGGCGATGTGTGCCACCATGTCCCAGGCGTTTCCCCAAATATTTGTGATGGATATTCCTGATTCGATGAATACCATCGTCTTTGCGGCAAAAAACCCAATGGCGAGCTGGGAGAACTTTCATCAAAACCTTTCAAATCTCCAAACCACGCAACCTGACTCGCTTTTAGTGCGAGCTATGAATCTGACTCTGCATGGAAAGGCAGATACCAAATTCAGCGATGTCGTTTTCACCGATGATAAATCCGCTATTGAATTTATTACCAATCGTTTGGTCATCGACTTGCTCTTAGATACAACCCGGGAGTGAAATCATGAAATTCACCATTGATAAAATCCTTTCTGTAATTTTGATTATTAGTTTGCCGTTTATCCTTCTGATGGGCGCAATTCGGCTGTTGATTACGCCAGCCTTCATCTCGTTGGAGTACAACCGACCAGGTTTTCCCCCGGATGTTTACGGTTTTTCACAAGAGGAACGCAAGCAATGGGCAGATTACGCGGTGAAGTATCTTGTCAACGACGCTGGCATCGAATATTTAGGCGATCTCCAATTTGAAAACGGTGAGCCCCTTTACCGAGCGGAAGAACTGGACCACATGGAAGATGTTAAAAACGTCGTCCAAGCCGCATTAACCGTCTGGTACGTGCTCCTCGGCTTGCTGGTTGCCATTATTATCTGGTTTGCTTCGATGGGTAATTGGCGCCAGTTAGGCAGATCGCTGCGCACAGGGAGCTGGCTGACGCTTGGTCTGATTGCTTTCATCATTATCATGGTCGCGATTAACTTTAATTTGCTTTTTGAACAATTTCACAAGCTTTTCTTTGCAGAAGGCAGCTGGCAGTTCTATATGAATGATACGCTCATCAGGCTCTTTCCGCTTCCTTTCTGGAGAGATGCTTTTATCCTCGTGGGGCTGCTCTCTCTTATTGGGGCAGGTCTAATATTATGGTTAACGCGGTATGTAAAAGGCGAGGCAGCTTAAAGGAAAGCATGGTATCGCAATAATAAACAGGCTGCTTGGTGAAAGCAGCCTGTTTTTTGAAACTTTAATTTTTAAACAACGGGTGGATTTTCGGGATCGAGGTTTGGATCGAAGATGTGGAAGTTGTCCATGTTGAAGACGACTTCCATGGTATCACCGTACTTAGCCTTGGAGCGCGGATCGACCCTGGCGATAAAGCTGTGTTCACCGTTGACCAGATACAAGAAGATTTCGTTACCCATTAACTCAGTGACGTCCACTTTGACTGGGACAGGTTGCGCAGAAATCCCAGAAGGAACGTACTGAGGATCATGGATATCCTCTGGGCGAATACCAAAGATAATGTCCTTATTCAGGACGCTCTCATAGCGGGATTTGAGCTCATCTGGGATGGTTACGGCAAAGGAGCCTAAATCAGCAACAAAGTGACCATCGGATTGGAAAAGTTTCCCCTTAAAGAAGTTCATTGCAGGGGAGCCGATGAAACCAGCCACAAACAGATTAACTGGATGGTCATACAAGTTTTGCGGGGTGTCTAACTGCTGAAGGAGACCCTTATTCATCACGGCAATGCGGGTTGCCATCGTCATGGCTTCTGTTTGGTCATGGGTCACATAAATGAAGGTGGTCTGCAAGTTTTTATGCAGCTTGCTGAGCTCAGCACGAGTCTGAACACGCAACTTGGCATCCAAGTTAGACAGGGGCTCGTCGAACAAGAACACCTTTGGTTCACGCACAATCGCACGACCAACAGCAACGCGTTGGCGCTGACCGCCAGAGAGTTCCTTGGGCTTGCGCTGAAGCAGGTTCTCGATGCCTAAGATTTCGGCGGATTGCTTTACACGCCGATCGATTTCGTCTTTGGGCATTTTACGCAGTTTAAGGCCAAAAGCCATATTATCATATACGGACATATGCGGGTAAAGCGCATAACTTTGGAAAACCATGGCAATGTCACGATCTTTTGGTGCGACATCGTTCACCACTTGGTCACCAATCATCACTTTACCTTCACTGATCTCTTCCAAACCGGCTAAGCAGCGCAAAGAAGTGGTTTTGCCACAGCCGGATGGACCAACCAAAACAAGGAATTCCTTGTCCTCGATTGCAAGATTTAAATCTTGCACGGCGACCACGTCGCCAAATCTTTTCCAAACGTGTTCATATGTAACACTTGCCATTATTTTCCTCCAATCTGAACGAATATAGTGACCGTATTATACTTCAAAATAAACCACGCAAGAGGCAAATTAAAAAAACCTTGTCCATTTAGAGACAAGGTTTTTTCATGTTTATTGCAGTATAGATTAGCTGATTTTTTCGAACTGGTCTTTTCCAGCTCCGCAATCAGGGCAGACCCAATCGTCAGGCAGATCTTCGAAAGCCGTCCCTGGTGCGATGCCATTCTCGGGATCGCCAATTTCGGGATCATAAATATAACCACACGCTAAGCATTCGTATTTGTCCATATTTTCTCCTTTATCTCAGTCTGGTTCAGAAAGGTTTGCAACCCTGTTTGATGGGGTTATCGCTTCGATTATACACTACCTTCGCCTTTTGCAAACGATTCATTACCTTTTCTATCATATTCATTTTGCGCTGCAGTTTGTGTGCCTCATGAGGAATACAAACCCCAGCCGCTATCAAGGAGGTTTTTATCCATGTAGGATGGATCCCAAACGCCTTCGCCATACTCCAAGGTTGTTTTCATACCGAGAACTTGCTCCACCTTAGCACGCGTGGATTCCATCAACATGGGTCCATAGGGGCAAAAAGGCGTGGTGAGGATCATCACTAAATGGGCTTTATCGCCCTGGATGCTGATATTGCGCACCAAACCTAATTCCAAAACGGAAAAACCAAGCTCAGGATCCAAAACCCCGGAAAGGTTTTCGATTAGCTCGTCATGGAATTGGGGGTGCGTCTTATCAATATCCCATTCCGGATTGTTGTTAGAACGCTGATCCATAATGAGCTATAGATTGATCCTATAAGTGCAGCGGGCATCCCCTCTGAGCAAACAGGTCTCCAATTTTACTTCTTTGCCTAAAGCTTCACTGAAAAGAGTTTCATCGATTTTGCAAATTTCCGGATGTTCCTTGCCAACATGAAGATAAGGACAATTGTCCGATTGTAAGATGATACTATCATCTTCTTTCTTCCAAGAGAGCATGAAGCGCTCGCTAGCTAATTGGTCGGCTAATTGTTCTATTTGGGCTTCTATTGGTTGGTTTTTATCGATATTAGTTGACTCTTCAGCCTGCTTTTTCCCGATGCGCTGGAAAGTCGCTTCCACTTCTTCGGGGCTCAAGTTTTCTTCTAATTCGGTTAACAAATAGTTTGTAAGTTTAAGATAATTTGTGGGGAACTTTTCCATGCCCTTTTCTGTCAGTCGATAGACGAAGGCAGGGCGGCCAACGCCATGGCGCTGTTCCTCTGCAGTGACTAAGCCTTCAGCCTGTAGATTGATGAGGTGATGACGGACAGAAATGCCATTGATTCCAACGACTTCTGAAAGTTGCTTGATAGTAGCTTGACGTTCGGTAAGTAGGGTGTTTAATATTTTTTCACGTGTGCTTTTCATAGAAACCTTCCTTAGTTTTGTTTTTTAGAGTATATCATATTAGTATGCAAATATTATACTTGCGTATTGCCTCACAAATAATCT
>DMCS01000084.1 GCA_003445715.1 Candidatus Mesolinea sp.
TATAAACTAAGCGATATAAAGACCGATTATCCAGACATTCGATACGTCCTTATTTGGTCTAATTCCTTACGTTCATTTCAATTACGCAGTACACTTCGTGTGTTCATTTTATTATTCCTAATTTCAATAGGACATTTCTATTTTGCTACTTTAGGACATCATCACTTTGCTCTTACAGTGCATACCTCCCACTGAGTGACTTTGGCTTTTATGTTAGAATTTGAATTCAAATGGGCCAAGAAGAAATTATCCTCGCTTCTGCCTCCCCTCGCCGCAGGGAGCTTTTTGCCTTATTTGAGCTGCCTTATCGTTGTGCCGCTGCAGACTTGGACGAAAATCAACTTCCTGATGAAAGCCCCATAAATTACGTGGCACGGCTCGCACTGCAAAAAGGCAGTGCAATTAGCGCTGAGCTGCCTGTGCTCTCAGCAGATACCGTCGTCGTCTTTGAAGGAGAAATCTTAGGCAAACCAGCTAACGATGATGAGGCGCGGGAAATGCTGAGGCGCATGCGCGCAAAGACGCATAGCGTCTTTACGGCGCTTGCGTTGCAGCGCGAAAGCACAGGGCTGCTCCTGCAGGACCTTTGCCATACGGAAGTTCTCATGCGCAGCTATACCGATGCTGAAATTGAAAGCTATATCCAAAGCGGCGATTACCGCGATAAAGCCGGTGGATATGCCATCCAACATAAAGCTTTCCATCCGGTTGCAGCCGTACAGGGCTGCTATGCAAACGTGATGGGGCTGCCGCTCTGCAACCTTGCCTGCATGCTGCAAAAAGCAGATATTACAATAGATGTCGATATTCCTGAGGCTTGCCAACACCACTTGGGGATTACTTGCCAGGTTTACCCTCAAATCTTGGCGCGCTGTATCCAAGCCAGCCAGGCGAGTTGAAAGGATTCAAGATGAAGAAGAATATCCTCCTTTGTTTGTGTATCGCGATGATGGTGAGTGCCTGTAGCTCTGTTGCTGTTCCAACCTCAACCGCGACTCCTACTTCCGGCTTGCCTACGCCAATGATTGATGTTGCGCCGGCACCGGATGTGGAAGAAGCGGCGCAAGCCTACTTAGAGGCTTGGAAAGCAGATGACTACGAGGCAATGTATGCGCTCCTTAGCCGGCTCAGCCGGGACGCAATGACCTTGGAAGAGTTTCAGCAAGAACATAAGAATGCCGCGATCGCGCTCACATTGCAGAGTATGGATTATGCGATTCTTTCCAACATGATTAAACCTTCTTCAGCACAGGTTAATTACGAGATTAGCTATACAACCACGCTCTTAGGGACGATTTCGCGCAGTACGATTATGAACCTGACCTTGGAGGAAAACATCTGGCATGTGCAATGGGATGCCTCCATGATTTTGCCAGAGCTGGCGGGGGGCAACCGCCTGGAATTGACGTATGAGATCCCCGCGCGCGGTAATATTTATGATGAATTTGGTTATCCCCTCGTAGCGCAAGATGATGCTGTGGCAATTGGGATCGTACCTGGCAGAATTGACCCAGAAAATGAAGATGGCATGGTGTCTTTCTTGGCTTCCTTGCTGGGTGTGAGCGAAGATTCCATCCGTGAGAAATATGCCTATGCCCAAGCCGATTGGTATGTGGCGATTGGTGATGTCTCTGCTGCCGTTGCGCAGCAATATAGCGACCGCTTTGAGCGCTATCCTGGGATTGTGCTTTCCCCCTTCCGCTCGCGCTATTATTATGATGGCGGGATTGCACCCCACGTTACCGGTTATGTGCTTTCGATTTCGCCAGAAGAATTAGAAGCGTATCAACGTCAGGGTTACCGCGGCGATGAAAAAGTCGGCGCTGCTGGCTTGGAAGCCTGGGGTGAAAGTTACTTAGCTGGCAAGCATGGTGCCTCCTTATATATCAAGGATCCACAAGGGCAGGTGGTTACGAAGTTAGCTTCTGCGCCAGCCGAACCCGCAAATTCGATTTACACTACCATCGATAGTACCCTGCAATATAACCTCCAACGCAGCATGGATGATTACCTTGGTGCGATCGTCGTGATGGAAAGGGATACGGGACGTGTCCTGGCGATGGTTTCCAACCCCGGTTATAACCCTAACCTTTTTGAGCCAGTCAATTACAACAGCATAATGTTAGAGTCGGTACTCAACGATCCTAAATTGCCTCTATATAATCGTGCAACGCAGGGAGTTTACCCCTTAGGTTCAGTGTTTAAGATCATCACCATGGCTACAGCACTCGAAACAGGCGTGTTCACGCCCGATTACCCCTATTATTGTGCCTCCACATGGACGGAACTGCAGGGCGTCACGCTATATGATTGGACTTATGAGCGGGATTTGCCTGCCTCTGGTGAGCTGACCTTGCAGGAAGGCTTGATGCGCTCTTGCAACCCTTGGTTTTGGCATATTGGCTATACCCTGTGGAATGAAGGTTACACTACAGCGATCGCGGACGTTGCCTCTGGGTTTGGCTTGGGCAAAAAAACTGGGATTGAGATTCAAGAATTTGAAGGTCGATTGGAACAGCCGACAAGTGTTTCTGAGAATGTGCAATTGGCAATTGGTCAAGGGACCTTGCAGGTAAGCCCGCTGCAAGTGGCATCGTTTGTCGCTGCCGTTGGCAATGGCGGCACCCTTTACCGCCCTTCCGTTGTGGATAAAATTGTGCCGGTCAGTGGTGGAGATCCGGTGTACCAATTTGAGCCAGATGAAATATCCAAACTTCCGGTTACAGAGGAGAACTTAGCAGCTATTCAAGAAGCCATGGTGATGGTCGTGCGTAATCCCCGGGGCACAGCTACCAACCAATTAAGTAGTGTATCCGTACGCATTGCGGGCAAAACCGGCACCGCGGAAAACCCCATTGGAAATTCGCATGCCTGGTTTGCGGGATACACCTTTAATAATGACCCCAACAAGCCGGATATTGCTGTCGCAATTATTTTGGAGAATGCCGGCGAAGGTTCAGAAATGGCAGCACCGCTTTTCCGCCGTGTGGTCCAGCTATATTTCTCCAATAATGAGAATCCAGGCGGCACCATGCCTTGGGAAGAATCCCCTTACGTGACCGCTACCGAAACCCCAGAACCCACACCCGAATAATGGTGCCAAACCACAACCATCTTGAACAAAACTCTGACCTGATGCAAGGCTTGGTGATTCGCTCTCAAGCAGGCTTTTTAACAGTGCGCACAGAAGAAGGAGACATCCTTTGCCGTTTACGTGGTCGCTTGCGCAAAGGAAAGCCCAAGGGAGATCTGGTGGCAGTGGGCGATCGGGTTTTGATTGCGCTGCAGCCAGACGGAAGCGGCACGATAGAGCAAGTACTGCCGCGTAAAAGCGCACTCTCCCGCCAACTTACCGGGGTAAATTATGAATACCAACAAATTTTAATTGCCAATCCTGATCAACTAGTCTTAGTTTTTGCCTGTGCCCAGCCCGAACCGCGCTTGCGCATGCTGGATCGCTTTTTGGTGGTAGCCGAGCGCGAACAAATCCCAGCCTTGATTGTGGCGAATAAAATCGATCTGGTACCGCGAGAGAAAGCAAATGAGCTTTTTGGGTTGTATGAAGATATTGGTTATACTGTCATTTATTCCTCGGCAAAGACTGGCGAAGGCATAGAGGAGCTGCGCAGCCTGCTCATAGGCAAGCTGAGCTCCTTAGCCGGTCCTTCGGGAGTAGGCAAAACCAGCCTGCTCAATCGCATACAACCAGGGCTAGCTCAAGAGATTGGGGCTATTAGCCAGGCTGGGCGCGATGGCAAAGGGACCCATAAGACGCGTGTGCGCCAGCTTTTCGAATTAGATGGCGGTGGTTATTTAGCCGATGCGCCTGGCTTGCGCACGCTTGCGCTCTGGGATATTCAAGGTGAAGAACTGGACGCCTACTTTCGGGAGATAGCGCCGCTCGTGTCGGAGTGCCAATTCAGCGATTGCACCCACAGCCATGAACCAGGTTGCGCCGTGCGCAAAGCAGTTGAAGAAGGACGCATCGACCCCCGCCGTTATGATTCTTACTTGCGACTGCGCTTTGGCGGCAAAATAATTCAGGATGAAGACGAAGCCATTCTTTTTTGATGATTTAAACTATGATGACAGCTTTTAACTTGAAGGCACGCAATTTGGGTATTCTGCTGTTAGCAGCTCTTTTGGCTGGTTGCAGCCTCCAAGCGACTGCACTGCCCAGCCCCACCGAGACTGAAGACTGGCAGCCAACCTCCACATCAACTTCTACAGCGACGCTGCCACCCCCTAAAGTTTTGAACATTTGCATTGCCGAGGAACCAGCCAGCCTTTACCGTTACTCTGGGCAAAACAACCGCGCTTCTGAGAGCATTTTTGCTGCGCTCTATGATGGACCTTTTACTTGGGACGCCGAGCAAGGCACTTATGCACCTTCGATCCTCAGCCAGTACCCAAGCTTGGAAAATGGCTTGATCAGCTTGAACCCCGTAGCAGTTGAACCTGGAGACCTGGTAGTGGATGCAACAGGTGAGGTGGTGGTATTCAAGCCGGGTGTACTCGTGCGGCCAGCGGGCTGCCAAGAGGGCGCTTGCGCAGTGGAATGGGAGAGCGGCGCATTTAGTATGGATCAAATGTCTGTGACTTATGCATTGCTTCCGGATTTGCGTTGGTCAGATGGCGAAGCGCTGCTGGCAGAAGATCTGGAGCTTTCTTATACCCTTGCCCAACAAGCCAACTTGCCAGCGGATGCTTGGGCACTAGAACGGACGATAAGCTTCCAAGCGCAGGATGACCAAACAGTCAGGTGGCAGGGTCTGCCGGGCTTCACCACCGGGAACCTGCGTGCGTTCTTTTGGATGCCGCTGCCAGCGCATTTACTAGCAGGCTTAGAAGCAGAACAAGTAGAATCGGCGCCGGCTGCGGCACAAACCCCGCCAGGCTGGGGGGCATACCGCCTGGTGAGCTGGGAGCCTGGCAAAACCCTGCACTTAGAGAAAAACCCATATTACTTCGCCGCAGATAGCGGCTTGCCCGCCTTTGACCTGCTTGATTTTCTGATTATTCCTGATGTTAATCAGGCAGTGCAGATGCTCTCCACAGGAGAATGTGACTTGTTGGATTACAGCTACGGGCTAGAAAACCTCAATAAGGCAGCGCTTGAGAGCTTAGCCCAGACGGCAGACCTGCATATAGAGTTTTTGGAGAGCTTCGTACAGTTGGTCTTTGGGGTTAAACCCGCGGATTATGATGACGGCTATTCCGCTTGGGCTGGTGATCGGCCGGATTATTTTGGTGATTTACGTGTGCGGCAAGCTATTGCTGCCTGCCTGCAGCCGGCTGCTTTGGCAAATGCTGTGCTGTCTGAAAAATTACCGGCTGAGTTGCTCCCCCAGTTGTCCGATTGGACTGCCGATTTGGATGCGGAAGCCTTGCTGGATCAAGCAGGCTGGATTGACGCTGATGGCGACCCGACGACTCCACGGGTGGCGCAAGGTATCAACGGTGTATTTGATATGACGCCGCTGAGCCTCAGCCTTTTGACTGGTCAGGCAGAGCTCGACCAGCAAATTGGTACATGGATTGTGACACGCTTAGGCGATTGCGGAATTGAAGTTCATTGGCAATCTTTACCAACTACGGAGCTTTATGCGCCGGGACCAGAGGGTGTGCTTTTTGGCAGGCAGTTTGACTTAGCGCTGCTGAGCTGGCAGACAGCCGGGCAAGACCCCTGCTGCCTGTATCTGAGCAAGGCGGTACCTTCAGCCGATAACGCCTGGATAGGGACCAATTTGGCCGGTTGGGCTGACCCTGCTTATGACTTGGCGTGTGGTGAGAAACAGCTACGGCTGGATCCGCCGGAATCGCAGGACCCCTGGGAGCTTCTGAAAGACGCGTTACCTGCGGTCCCCTT
>DMCS01000044.1 GCA_003445715.1 Candidatus Mesolinea sp.
GAGAAAAAGCTTGCACATTAACCGATGCTTATGTATAATCAAAAATGTTCGGGGCGTGGCGCAGTCCGGCTAGCGTGCTTGCATGGGGTGCAAGAGGTCCCGGGTTCGAATCCCGGCGCCCCGACAGGTACCGTCAGTTCCATTCTGGCGGTTTTTCATTTTAATTTTGACCACATCGGCCTAACTCCTGATGGTATAATATTCAACGAGAAGGCTGTTATTTTCTTTTACGATCAAGGAGAACAATCTATGTCTGGACATTCGCATTGGTCCACAATTAAACGTAAAAAAGGCGCAGCTGATGCCAAAAAAGGGGCTGTATTTACGCGCTTAGCACGCGAAATTTCTATGGCTGCTCGCCGCGGGGGTGGTGATCCGAATATGAATGTTAGCTTGGCTTTAGCTATTGAGAGAGCTAGGGCAAATAACATGCCTAAAGACAGCATCGAACGCGCTATCAAGCGCGGGACCGGTGAAGATAAGTCCGAAGCAGAGCTGATTGAAACTACATATGAAGGTTATCTTGGACGCGGCGTTGTAGCGATTATCGAGTGTGTTACCGAAAACCGCAATCGCACCGTGGCAGAATTGCGTCACATTCTCACCCGTGCTGGGGGAGACTTAGCCGAAAGTGGCTCCGCCAGCTGGCAATTTGAGCGTAAAGCTGTTTATTCCATCAAATCTGACGGGAAAAACTTCGATAGGGTTTTTGAGGCAGCTCTTGAGGCTGGCGCAGACGATGTTATTGAAGACGATGGCTACATCGAGGTGATCGGTGCACCAGAAACCTTCAAGGCGATTGAAGAGAGCCTGAAAAAATTTAACATCAAACCGGAAGAAGCAGGCATTCGCATGATTCCCAAACAAGAAGTTGAATTGGATCCTAACGAGGCGATCAGCGTTTTACGCACAGTTGAAGCGTTGGAAGAGAGCGACGATGTGCAAAATGTGTTTACTAACCTAAAGGTAACTGAAGAAGTCTTAGCTTTGTTTGAGGAAGAATAATCTCGGATGTTGGTATTAGGCATCGATCCTGGCATCGCCATAACTGGTTTCGGGCTGGTGCAGGTGAGCCAAGCGGGCGATTTGAGCGCAATTTCTTTTGGCGTGATTGATTCAACGGCTGTGAGGACTACCTCCAGCCGTTTAGTTTACCTCTATGATCATCTTTTGGAATTGATTTCTCAGTATCAACCTACTCAGAGCGCAGTGGAGCGCCTGTTTTTTCAAAGGAACATCAAGACTGTGATGCAAGTTGGCGAAGCGCGCGGCGTGATCCAGCTTTGCTTGGAACAGGCACATATTCCGTTTGCTGAATATACGCCGAATGAAGTAAAGCAAGCTGTTACCGCTTATGGAAATGCGGATAAAAAGCAAGTCCAGGAAATGGTCAGAATCCTTTTACAGCTTGAGAGCGCACCAACCCCCGATGATGCTGCGGATGCTTTAGCTATAGCGCTTTGCCACATCAACATGCTTAATTTCAAGCGCAGCTTGCCAGCTGAGGATGCATGATCACTAGCCTTTCTAATAGCACGATTATCGCTATTCGCAAGTTACACCGACTCAAAGACCGCCGTGCCACCGGGCTTTTTTTAGCCGAAGGATTGCGTGTTGTTGGGCAAGCATTTGATTCTGGTGCTGAAATTCGGCAATTGGTTTTCTGCCCCGACCTGTTAGTGAGTGAGTATGGGCAACAATTAGTAGAAAGAGCACAGAAAACAGGCATTGATTGTTTGGAAGTGAACGAAGCAGTTTTTGCTTCGTTGGCGCGCAAGGATACACCCCAAGGCATCGCCGCAGTAATCGCACAGCGCTGGCAAACGTTAGAGAGCCTCACTCCTCAAGAGGGGGAGCTGTGGGTGGGCTTACAAGCCGTGCAAAACCCCGGCAATTTGGGTACGATCTTGCGCACTTGCGATGCCGTAGGCGCAACGCGTTTGGTGCTCTTAGATGATTGCACCGATCCGTACGACCCGGCGGCGGTTAAAGCCTCAATGGGCTCTATTTTCACGGTAAAGCTTACCAAAACGCATGCGGAAGCCTTCCAGCCATGGCATGCGCTGCATACAGAAATGAACATCGTGGGCACTTCAGACCATGCGGAAGAGGATTATGCCCAAACCGCTTATCCGCAAACTTGCCTGCTCCTGATGGGCAGCGAGCGCCAAGGCTTGCCGGATGAATACATCCAGCTTTGCGCTAAAATGGTGCGCATCCCGATGGAAGGTGCTTGTGATTCGCTGAATTTAGCTGTGGCGACAGGTATAATTTTGTATCAAATATACAATCAACGACGGAATATCCTTTAAAGTACAGGTATGCAATGATTGCATCAATTAGTGGAAAAGTTCAAAGTAAAACCCCCGATAGTCTCGTTTTAGATGTGCGAGGTATTGGCTTTGAGGTCGCTGTAACCACTAGCTTAGCCAGTGAATCGGAAATTGGAGATATCGTTTTTTTGTTTACGCATTTAATCGTGCGTGATGACCTATTGGCGCTATATGGCTTTAGGACTGTAGAAGAGAAACGATTTTTCCTGATGTTTATGGGCGTAGAAGGGATTGGTCCACGCTTAGCTTTAGCCATCCTTTCTTCACTCTCGTTGGATAACATTCGCCAGGCGGTTGTGAGTGAGCAGCCAGAGTATTTCAACCGGGTGCCTGGGATTGGCAAGAAGACTGCGCAAAAGATCATCATTAATTTGCAAGGGCGCATCACTGCAGAAGCTGGCTTTGAAGCTCGCAAAGCCACTACTTCTGCTGAGGATCAGGTGCTGGAAGCCTTGGTGGGCTTAGGGTATAGCGTGGTTGAGGCGCAAACAGCCGTGCAAGCCTTACCGAAGGAAGTGCCCGATACGCTGGAAGACAAATTGCGGGTTGCCTTGCAATACTTTAGCCGCTAAGAGGCGTGCTCTCCTTTATTAAGTTGGCTAAAGCAAACTTCTACGCAATGGTAAAATTAAGACCAAACTAAAACTTTAGGAATTTTCATGGCGGCATTATCTCGCGAATTAGGTGTAGACCTGGGGACTTTTAACACACAAATTGCAGAAGGCAACCAAATCTTGGTACAAGAGCCCACGATCGTGGCAATTGTTATCAATGAGATGAAACTGGTGGAATATGGCACTACGGCCTTGGGTATGTTGGGTAGGGTCCCAGAAACCATCGAAGTGGTTCGGCCGTTGCGCTATGGCGTTATCGCCGAGTACGAGTTGACGGAAAAATTCCTCAACATCTTAGTGCGCAAAGTCACGGGACCCACGCTCTTTTTCCGCCCGAAAATGCTGATCACCGTTCCTTTTGGGGTCACGAGTGTGGAAAAACGCGCCGTGCAGGAAGCAGGGCTGGGCGCTGGTGCAAGGGAAGTAACCCTCATCCCGCAACCGTTAGCTGCTGCGATTGGGATGGATTTACCGATTCATACGCCCACCGGCAATATGGTCATCAGCTTGGGAGCAGGCACAACCCAAGCTGCGGTCATCTCAATGACTGGGATAGTCAGCGCTGAAACTTTGCAAACCGCTGGTTTGAAAATCGACGCAGCGATTATCGGTTACGTTCGTAAGAAATACGGCGTCATCGTGGCGCCACCAACGGCTGAAGCACTCAAAATTCGCATCGGCGCTGCGCTCCCCACAGAAGAAGAAATGACCATGGAAATCCAGGGTCAGGACCAGGTGACTGGTTTACCCAAGCCGGTAACACTTTCGACCAATGAGATAGTGGAAGCTATGCAACCGCCGCTGGAGGAAATTGCTGCTACAGCTAAGCGCGTCTTGGAAAAGACACAACCAGAGCTCATCTCAGACATCATCGACCGAGGTGTGGCTTTATGCGGCGGAACTGCGCTGATGAAAGGGTTGGATAAATACCTCACGATAGCCTTAGGCATTCCTGCTTATGTGGTTGATAATCCCGTTACATGCACGGTGGAAGGTGCGGCTCGGGCGTTTTCGATTTTGGATTTAATCTTACGGACACAACAAGGGTTTGGTGTATGACAACTTCCCAACAGCCAGAAACTTTCTCCAAACCAATTGCCAGCTTTAGTGATCGAGCCGACCGTTTTAATCGTGCTTTGCGCTTCTGGATCGGATTAATTTTGTTGCTGCTTTTAGGTGGCTTTGTCTATTGGCTGGCATTACAGTTCATGCCTCGCGTGGAAAAGTTTGGTCCTGGTATTATTTGGATTAACGCGAAAGTATTTCTCTTGCTTTTGCCAATTGTATTAGTGCTGCTGCTCTGGTTAGTATTCGGCAGTCTGCCACGTAAAAAATGGCTCGTCGTGTTATACCCAGAAGGGATACAAATAGTGCATGGCAAACAAGAAAAATCTATTCCTTGGGAAGCACTTGAAAGCCTCAGCATGGATTACGCGCAATCCCAATTTTTGGGAATAAGAGGGAAACCCCGAAGAAAGCTCACTTTGCAGACCACCGATGGTGAAAGTTTTTCTCTGGATGGCCAGCGCTTGGATGAATTTGAGAGCTTATTGCGCCAGATCCGTGAGGGGGCATTTCCCTTCCTTTATGCTCAAGCTACCGCTACGTTAGAGCGGGCTGGCAGGGTTTCCTTTGGCGAGGTCATATTGCTGCAAGAAGGCTGGCTGCAAATGGATAGCAAAGCCATTCCTCTCAAAGAAATTAGTTCTGTAAAGTTAGAAAAAGGCTGGCTAAAGATAACCCAGAAGAACAAACAATATAAGCAACGTGCCGACAAAATCGCCAACCTTGATGTGTTGGTGAAGCTCCTCAGTGAAAAGACTAACTCAAATAATACGTCAAGCGCTCCAGCATGAGCACGGGGTCAATATTAGCCACACGCACCCCATCTGGAAGATTTAATACTATGGGAGCATAGTTTAGGATTGCTTTAATCCCATTGGCAACCAGGGCTTCTGCCGTGCTTTGGGCAGCGTTGGCAGGCACCGTCAGCAATGCAATGCGAATATCTGAGCGATCCAGCTCAGCTTGCATATCGGCAACATCCTGAACAACAATGCCGGCTATTTCCGTGCCAATAATCTTGGGGTTATTATCCAATGCGAGGGCAATCTCAAACCCTTGCCTGGCAAAGCCTTGGTAGTGGATGAGAGCTTGGCCCAGATTGCCCACGCCAACAATTACCATCGGCCAAATCTGGTTGAGGTTGAGGATGTTTCTCAAATTATCGATGAGATGAATGATGTCATACCCTTTGCCTTTAACGCCAAAGCCGCCGAAAAAAGAAAGATCTTTACGAATTTGCACAGCGGGAATGCCCACATGCTGGCTTAGCTCATTCGAGGAAATGACTTCCTTGCCCTCCCGTAAGAGGTGATTGAGGGTTTGCAGATAAAGAGGTAGTCTGGAAACAACAATATCTGGAATGTTAGTTTTTACCATGATGGGCTCACTCACTTTCTTAGCAATTATTCATCTGTGTTATGATTTACCAATAGCTATATTATATAGGGAACCTTTGAATCTTGTCCATTAAGATAATAAAAGTTGTGATAGAAACCACAAGATTTTATCGAAGGAGATTGCAGAATGAAAGCAGCTAGGACGATACTGTATATATTAGCAGGGATCATTATCGTTTTTTCTTTCCTGTTTATTTTGGGAGCATTCAGCCCTGAGGGTAGCACAGGTTGGTTATGGGTTGGAATTATCGGTTTGTTGGTTGGCTTTCTGTGCATATTCTGGGGTTCCAGGTTAGGGGCTAAAGCAGAAAAAGCGACGCAAAATGTAACTTTGCAAGTCGATTTGCCTGGAAACGTCTCGATGGATACGATTAAGTGCCAGTCTTGTGGAGCTCCGCTATCTACCGAGGATATTAAGATGGTCAATGGTGCCCCTATGGTTTCTTGCCCCAATTGTGGAACAACGTATCAACTCACAGAAGAACCAAAATGGTAAAAACGATGAAAATATTGCGATTATTGGCTGTCTTAGCGGTTATCCTGGCTGCTATGTTTGCGCCTGCTGCAGTGCAAGCGCAAACCTACCGCTTTGAGGTGAACGAATATGAAGTTGAAGCTTACTTGGAAGCTGATGGCAGCCTGACCCTGTATTACTACATGGTTTTTCAAAATGACCCGAAGGCAGATCCAATCGACTTCATAGATTTGGGGTTGCCACAGGCTGACTACGACTATAAGAACATCAGTGGAACTATAGACGATAAACCTATTCCAGAGATTGGCCCGTCGTCTTATGTTGATGGCGCCGAGTTAGCTTTGCAAGATTTGGCGATCCAACCCGGTCAGATGGGGACAGTGATTGTCACAGTGTCAAATATCACGGGCGTTCTTTTCCCTTACGACCAACCCGATAAAGATAACTATGTTAATTTCCAGATAACCCCCAATTATTTCGGTTCCCAATATGACCGATCCACTGAGACAAAGTATCGCATGACGATTATTTTGCCGCCCGGGGTGGGGGTTAACGACGGGGTCTACTATACCCCCAGTGGATGGCCAGGTGAGGACGCACCTGAAGCCTCAACTACCAGCGATGGTCGTGTGTATTATTCCTGGTACACCGAGAACGCAAACGTACATACCCCTTACACTTTTGGAGCAGCTTTCCCAGCTCGCGTGGTTCCAACTGAAAGCATTATTGCGGTACCGGTAGTATCGGACGGTGGGGGTAGCTCGGGCAGCACCTCCGGAGGAAGCTTCTGGGATTTCTTTTCCTCTAACTTTGCTTGCTGCTTGCCGGTATTGTTGGTTTCTGCTTTTAGCATCTGGGCAGCCATTACGAATAAAAAGAAAGCCCAAAAGCGCAAGCTCGAATATATGCCGCCTAAGATTTCAATCGAAGGGCAGGGCATCAAACGCGGGCTGACCGCTGTGGAAGCCGGTATTCTAATGCAAGAGCCTTTAGATAAAATTTTGACCATGATCCTTTTCGGTTTGCTCAAAAAAGAAGCAATTACCATTACGAATAAGGATCCCCTCACAATTGAACCCGCTGATCCGCTCCCAGGAGGTTTGTACGCGTATGAAAAGCAATTCATTGAGGCTTTTAAGCTGCCCAATGACCGCGAACGTACCAAACAGTTGCAAAGCATGATGATTGACCTGGTCAAATCCGTCACGGAGAAGATGAAAGGTTTTAGCCAAAAAGAAACAGTGGCTTACTACGAAGACATCGTCAGTCGCGCCTGGAAAGCAGTGCAAGATGCTCAAACACCTGAAGTTAAGAGCGCGCAATACGAGCACACCTTAGAGTGGACTATGCTAGACGAGGACTTCAACCGAAAGACGCAGGAAACCCTCTCCGGTGGTCCAATCATCATCCCAAGATGGTGGTGGCGGTATGATCCAACCTTCGGACCGAGCCCTGCGACCAGCACGAGTGGTGGAGGTGCTGTTGCCGCACCGGTCAGCTCCGGTGGCGGTGCGGGCAGCAGCAAACCATCCGTTTCTTTGCCGCATATCCCTGGCTCTGATTTTGCCGCCTCGATGATTAATGGCGCTTCGAGTCTTGCTGCCGGCGTGATTGGCAACATAACCGGCTTTACCAGCGCAATTACCAGCAAAACGAACCCAGTTCCAATCCAAACTTCATCACCAAAAAGTGGAGGGGGCGGATTCCGTGGCGGCGGTGGGGGAGGGCACTCTTGTGCCTGTGCTTGTGCTTGCGCAGGCTGTGCTTGTGCCTGTGCAGGCGGTGGTCGGTAGGAGCTAAGGAAGGCAAGCGTGGCATTCTTTACCCGGCAAAAAGCGCCTTTGGTTCAATCGGGGCTGCATACGTTTGATATTCAAGAGCATGGCGGTAAATCGCGTGTGCACTTGCGCATTGATGAGGATGGCAGCGGCTTACTTGTCGT
>DMCS01000001.1:0-1995 GCA_003445715.1 Candidatus Mesolinea sp.
AACTAAGCGATTCAAAGATTGATAATCAGGGCATTCTTAACGCTCTTTTTCGGGCTAACTCCTTACTTGTCATAACGATTACGCAGTACACTTCGTGTGTCCATTTCATAGCTCCTAATCATAATGAGGACATTTCTATTTTGCTAATTTAGGACATTATCACTTTGCCATTACATCTGGCGTTTTTACGCTTCCGCTGGTTACCCTCGAGTATAATTGCCGAAGGAAATGAGAACCCCAAAATGTTTAGAATGCACTCACCCATAGAAGAAAGGAGCTTACATGCCTGAACCATTAGCTTGGATTGATGATGAACTACAATCCCTCAAAAAAACTGGTCTGTATAACACCATTCGCACCTTGGACTCCCCCCAAGGGGCTTGGCTGGTCGTGGATGGGAAAAAGGTGCTCAACTTTTGCTCGAATAATTATTTAGGCTTAGCTAACCACCCGAGCATTGTGCAAGCGGCCACCCAAGCCATGCAGAATTATGGCGTTGGCCCGGGCGCCGTGCGCAGCATCGCCGGCACCATGTCCCTGCACATCCGGTTGGAAGAACGTTTGGCTGCCTTCAAAAAAGTACCCGCTGCCATCACGTTTCAATCCGGTTTCTCTGCCAATTTAGCGGCTATTCCAGCCCTGGTGGGCAAGGAAGATGTCATTTTCTCGGATGAGCTCAATCACGCTAGCATTATCGATGGCTCGCGCCTCTCCGGCGCTAAGATCATCCGTTTTGCCCATTGCGATCCTGCCGATCTGGAGCAGAAAATCCAGGAGGCTTCCGGCAGCTACCGCCGCGGCATCGTGATCAGCGATGGTGTTTTCTCCATGGATGGCGATATCGCGCCGCTGGATAAGCTTGTAGAAATTGCCAAAAAGTATGACTTGATGACTTTGGTGGATGACGCTCATGGAGAAGGTGTTTTGGGCGAGGGTGGACGCGGCATTGTAGATCATTTCCATTTGCACGGCAAGGTGGACGTGGAAGTGGGTACTTTCTCCAAGGCTTTTGGCGTAGTCGGCGGAGCAGTAGCGGGGGATGCCCGTGTGGCAGAATGGCTGCGCCAGCGCGGCCGGCCGTTCTTGTTCTCTTCGGCGGTCACTGTGCCGGATACAGCTGCCACATTGGCTGCGATCGACCTACTGGAGGAATCCACCCAGCTGGTGGACCGCTTGTGGGAGAATGCGCTCTACTTCCAGAGTGAAATGCGCACCTTAGGCTTTGATACCGGCAAGACTCAAACGCCCATCACGCCCGTGATGCTGGGCGAGGTGCAATTGGCGCGCGAATTCAGCCGGCGCTTATTTGAGGAAGGCGTCTTTGCCATGGCGTTAGGGTATCCTACCGTCCCTCAGGGCAAGGCGCGCATCCGCGTGATGCTCTCCGCGACGCATAGTCGGCAGGACCTCGAGCAAGCCTTGGAGATTTTCAATCGGGTGGGCAAGCAACTCGGCGTTTTGCAAGGCTAATCGTCAGCTTATTGGATAAAGAATGCAAAAGCTCCTCAGACTTGAGGAGCTTTTTGTGCCGAAGGTGGGAATCGAACCCACATACCCGTAGGTACACGATTTTGAGTCGTGCGCGTCTGCCTATTCCGCCACTTCGGCTGGCAAATTAAGTATACCAAAGCCTGCGTGCGGGTCAAGGAAATGGCAGGCGTTGGCACACATATTCTTTCATGGTACCCTACGGGCAGGCTTCGCACCCAGGAGACCGGCGAGAACATAGGTCTTATTGATTTAGCATGGTCTCCTGACTATGCCCCTCCTGTAACCTTTAGGTTTCAATGATACTAACCAGCTTATCATAGCGATTGGTGTTCAAAAACGCTGTGGAGACCTTCGGTCAAGTTCCTCGCTCGGTGCCCTCGGGTAGGCTACGCACTTATGTTCTTTCATGGTCTCCTGACCATGAAAGGCATGTGACCGTTAGGTCTCCTAGAAAGTGGGCTGGCTTATGATGCTCATCGGTGAGCATAATGCTTGGATTGATGG
>DMCS01000001.1:2133-10579 GCA_003445715.1 Candidatus Mesolinea sp.
AATGCTTGGATTGATGGAGACCTGCGGTCAAGTTCCTCGCTCGGTGGCCTACGGGTAGGCTACGCACTCAGGAGACCGGCGAGAACATAGATTGGAAAGACCGTTCTTTCATGGTCTCCTGACCATGAAAGGCATTTGACCTTTAGGTCTCCTAGAAAGTGGGCTGGCCTATGATGCTTATCGGGGAGCATAATGCTTGGATTGATGGAGACCTCCGGTCAGAACCCCTCGCTCGGTCTGGAGACCTCCGGTCAGAACCCCTCGCTCGGTCTGGAGACCGGCGAGAACAAAGGCCCCTATTCTTGCATGTTACCTTACGGGTAGGCTACGCACTCAGGAGACCAGCGAGAACAAGAAGTAAAGCCTCCCGTCATCTCTAAGCGGGTATAATTCCCATAGTTACATAAACCCACTCAGGAGCACAGCATGCAGTTAGGTATCATCGGCTTGCCGCAATCGGGCAAAACCACGCTCTTCAAAGCCCTCACGCACGTGGACGTGCCCACGGAGATTTCCTCCGGGCAGTTAGAGGTGCGTACTGCCGTGGTGGATGTGCCCGACCCGCGCGTAGACCAGCTCGTGGAGCTCTACAAGCCTAAAAAAGTGGTGTACGCTAAGGTAACTTATGCCGATATTGCCGGCTTGGATGGCAGCGCGGGCAAGAATGGCTTATCCGGTGCGCTCTTTAACCAATTGGCGCAAATGGATGGCTTTGTGCATGTGGTGCGTCAGTTCGAAAACCCTAGTGTGCCGCATCAGGCTGGGAGCATCGACCCGGTACGCGATATTCAAACCATGGATACTGAGTTTATCCTCAATGACTTGGTGATGGTGGAACGCCGGCTGGAACGCCTTAAGGAAGAGCACCGCCGCGGGGTAACGCGCGACCGCGCCCTCATCCAGCAGGATATCGACCTCTTTGAGCGCTTACAGGCAGTTTTAGAAAAAGAACTGCCCCTGCGGCATTACGCCTTCACGCCTGAAGAAGAAAAAACTTTAGCCAGTTTTCAATTCCTCAGCCGCAAGCCGCAAATTATCGTGTTCAACCAGTCTGAAGACCAGCCCGTCATCCCTTACGAAAGCCCGCATCCGCACACGCGCGTCATCAGTGTGCCAGCCAAGCTGGAAATGGAAATCGCTGAGTTAGATCCGCAAGACGCCGCGATCTTCATGCAAGAGTATGGCATCAGCGAGCCGAGCCTTTCCCGCCTGATCCGCCTTTCCTATGACCTTTTGGGGTTGCAGTCATTTTTTACCGCCGGCGAGAAAGAAGTGCACGCCTGGACGCTGCGCAAGGGCTCCAATGCGCGCGAAGCAGCCGGCGTGATCCATTCCGACATGGAAAAGGGTTTTATCCGCGCGGAAGTAGTCTCTTTTGAGGATATTATTACCTATGGCAGCACGGCTGAAGCACGTGCTAAGGGTCGCCTGCGTGTGGAAGGGAAAAATTACATCGTCCAGGATGGCGACATTCTGGAGATCCGCTTTAATATTTAGGATTTAGATTAACGTAAACATTAGAGATTTGAGGAATAGGCAAGTAATATAGCCTAAAGTAATTTGTAAGAGCAAAGAGATAACGTCCAAAATTAGAAAATTAATAATTTCCTAATTAAAATTAGAAATCTATGTTCAAGAATGGTACCCTTCAGGCAGGCTTCGCAATCTCCCGACCATGAGAAGCCTATGGCTTTAAGTTTTAGAAGTTCTTACGATCCTGTGATGACAAGTATAAACAAAAATACCCGGGATTCGGAGACCTACGGTCAACCCCCTCGCTCGGTCGGGAGACCGGCGAGAACAAGGAGGTCGTATTTTATCGGGGATTGTGTACTATTGGCTTAAGAGTTTGCCTAACTCGTCTAAATCGACGCGCGAGGTTAAGTCAAAGCTGAGCGGGGTTACCGAAACTTTGTGGTCAATAATCACCGCGTGTAAGTCGCTATCTTCCTCCGGAGAGCCTTCTTCCAAGTTGATTGTGTAACTGATCCGGCGGGCGCCGTCTGCCTCATCTGTCTCGACGGGCATGGGGAAGTAATAGCGCAGACGAGATTGGCGCGTCACCACCCAGGGCGTTTGCGGCGTGGCATCATGAGGAACATCCACTTTGAGCACGCTTACGTCAAAGGGGAGCTCTAAGCGCAGCATACGCTCGGCAAAATAGCGGGTGAAGTAAGCCGCTGCTGAAAAATCAACCTCCGGAGAGAGGTCCAAATGCTGCTGAACAGGGGTTTGCAATGAAACCGCCAGCGCTGGGATGCCAAAGGTAGCCGCTTCGAGCGCAGCGCCCACTGTTCCGCTGATCGTTACACCTGAAGCCACGTTTTCGCCATAGTTGATGCCAGATACAACTAAATCCGGTTTAAAACCCAAAACTTCGTAGTAGCCATGCAAAAAAGCCTGCGCTGGTGAGCCACCAACCGCGTAAACCTGCCACTCTTGACCGCGTACGGTCATTGTACGCGGTTCAATGTGACCGTCAGATTCGCGGGGGAGCGCCCGGCCCATGGATGTTTGCTGTACACGTGGTGCCACCACATGCACAAAGCCGATTGGCGCTAAGGCTTCTGCCGCTGCCCATAAGCCCGGCGAGTCAATGCTATCGTCGTTTGTAAGCAAGATCTGAGGTTTGTTATTCGGTTTCATCGGCTTTATTGTACCCATGCAGACCCGCAGACGCAACGATTATGTGCAACTTCAGGGCCGCCGCACTCGCATGGTCTGTATGACCAGTCGGTCACATCTTCTCTGGGTAATTTTTGAACAGCTCTTGCCCGGGCATGAGGATGGCTTTAGGCTCGCACACGCTTTTGCAGAAGCAGCAGCCCACCAAGCAGAGAAAAGGCTCTGCCACCCAAACCCTGCCATCCTCATCACGCTCATAGACCTCGCGGGCGCAGATTTCAAGGCAAGCGCCGCAGTTGTTACACAGCTCACTGGAGATCGTTGGGAACCAGGGGATTTGTTCTCTGGGGTAACCGCGCCAAGTGCCATAATCGCGCGCCACGATAGCTTTGCCTTGCTGCTTGCGCCTGTAGTAGCGGGTGTATTCCATGCGCAGCGCGCTGGCATAGTCCATCTCAGCTACTTTTGGGATGTAATTGTGCCTGCGCACACCGGCGAGCAGCAGGTCGGCTAACTTCTCATCTGTGGGTGTGACGCCTTGGGCATAGAGCTCCGCAAAAAGCTCTTCCAAGCCCAACAGCCCGGCTGGTGCTGAGCCAATATTGAGCATCCGGTAGCTAATTTCTGGCATGCCGCCTCACTTTTCAAGCCTTCGCCTGGGCACATTCGGCTGCTGCAGCTCTTAAGTGGGCTACCATGGCAGTCAACCCATTGCTGCGCTGCGAGGAAAGATGCCGCCAGAACCCTAAGGTCTCGAACACGGTTAGGTTCACATCTGCAAACGATTCGACTGGCTGCCCGTTGAGCAGCTGGTGCAGTATGGCAACCAGCCCCTTGACGATGAGCGAATCGCTATCAGCGTCGAAGTAGAGCCGTCCGTCTTTGCAGGTAATGTCAAACCACACGCTGGATTGACAGCCTTTCACCCGATTTTCCTCGGTCTTTTGGGTTGGATCCATGGGTGCTAACTCCTGACCTAACTCGATCAGATAGTCATATTTTTCTTCCCAGGTCTCCAAAAGGTTGAAATTGTCGATTAATTCAGCTTCAAGCTCTGCAACGGTTGCCATCATTTACCTTTTTAACATTTTTATGACGCGCTGGACGCCCTGCACCAGCGCATCAATCTCCTCATGTATATTATACAAGGCTAAGGATGCCCGCACGGTGCCAGAGATATGCAAGGCATCCATAATGGGTTGGGTGCAATGCTGTCCTGTGCGCACGGCAATACCAAAGTTATCCAGTAGGATACCCATATCATAATGTTGTATGCCTTCCACATTGAAAGGCAAAATGCTGGCACGCCGGCTCGGTTTACCATAAAGCGTCAACCCCGGGATACGACGCAGCTGTTCAATGGCATATGTCAGCAGTTCATCCTCGTAGGCTTGCAGCTCAAACATGTCGAACTGACTCAAATAATCAATCGCAGCGCCTAAGCCAATCGCGTCGGCAACGTTGGGCGTGCCTGCTTCGAATTTTTGCGGCAGCGCGGCAAAGGTGATCAGCTTGCTCGTAACCTGATCGATCATCTCCCCGCCAGATTGATATGGCGGCATCTGTTCCAGCCATTTCTCTTTGCCATAGAGCACGCCGATGCCCATCGGACCATACATCTTATGCCCGGAGAAGGCATAAAAATCTGCATCTAGATCTTGAACATCGTGTTCGGGTATGTGCTGCACCGCTTGGGCGGCATCCACCAGCACCGGTACGCCAGCAGCATGCACCAGCGGAATGATCTGATCCAGCGGGTTGACCGTGCCAAGGGAATTAGAGACTTGATTGAGCGCTACCAGGCGCGTTTTTCCGGTGAGCATCCCTTTCAGGGCTTCTAGGTCCAGCTCGCCATTGGCATCGAAGGGCACCACGCGGAAGTGCGCACCTTTGCGCTGGCAGAGCTGATACCAGGGCACATAATTGCTGTGATGCTCCAACTCCGTCACGATAATTTCGTCGCCGGCGTGCACAAAGGCTTCCCCAAAAGAGAAAGCCACCAAATTGATCGACTCGGTGGTGCCGCGCGTGAAAATTACCTCGTAGGCGTTCGCAGCATTTATGTAATCCGCCACCTTGTTACGCGCTTCCTCAAAAGCATGGGTGGCACTCGCTGCCAAGGTGTGATTGCCGCGATGCACATTGCTGTTTGATCGGGTGTAATACTCTTGCAGGGCATCCAAAACCACCTGTGGTTTTTGCGTGGTAGCGGCATTATCCAGATAAACCAGGGGGTAACCGTTTACCTTTGAGGAAAGCAAGGGGAAGTCATTGCGTGCTGAGGAAATTGATTTTGACATAAAACCCTTTCATTATTAAACGCTAACATTTTACCATCAGGTAGATTGGCAAAGCGAACCTTGCACAAGAACGAGTGCCGTTGTACAAAAGTCTGCGCATCTCATTGAGATGTGAATTACAATTGTTAACAAATAGGATAAAGCATAAATATTTTAGATTAGTGGTCTGTACTTTTTGCCTTTTGGATTGGAGGATGCGTGGCGGAAAAAATCTTAGTTGTTGACGATGAAATCTCCTTGCAGGAAACTTTAGCTTACAACCTTAGCAAAGAAGGTTACACCGTTGAGGTCGCCGGAGATGGCAATCAGGCTTTGGAGTTAGCACGCAGCTCAAAGCCGGATTTAGTGATCT
The DNA here is from genome assembly GCA_003445715.1 of Candidatus Mesolinea sp. GTDB lineage: Bacteria > Chloroflexota > Anaerolineae > Anaerolineales > Anaerolineaceae > Mesolinea. The sequence goes on from DMCS01000001.1 coordinate 7,411, forward strand.
TAGATGTGATGCTCCCCGGATTGGATGGCTTTGAAGTCTGCCGCATATTGCGCCAAGAGGCAAACATTCCGGTGTTAATGCTCACGGCTCGGGATGATGAAATTGACCGCGTGGTCGGCTTGGAAGTGGGCGCAGATGACTACTTGGTCAAGCCTTTCAGCATGCGCGAGTTGAATGCGCGCATCAAAGCTTTGTTGCGCCGTGTGCGCCTTATCCGCGAGGAAGTCGAATCCAGCGCGCAAGAAAGTGCACAGCCCAAGCTGCTCACCTTCAATGACTTAGTGATTGATATGAGGCGCCGCGAAGTGCGGCTGGGCGATGCTGTCTTACCGCTCAAGCCCAAGGAGTATGAATTACTGTTGTATATGGGGCAGCACAAGGGTCAGGTGCTGACGCGAGAAGTGATTCTCGAGCACGTCTGGGGCTGGGATTTTGTGGGAGATTCGCGTACAGTGGATGTGCACATCCGTTGGCTGCGCGAGAAAATCGAACAGAACCCAGAAAGCCCGCAGCGCATCATAACTGTAAGAGGTGCTGGCTATCGCTTTGAAGGATAGAGCACGATGAAGTTCCGCTTCGATTGGAAAGCTGACCTGCCGTATGTGCTTGCTCTGCTCCTCAGTTTAGCTTTTCTTTTATTTTTTATCCCCTATCAAGTCCAGCAAGCTTATCAAGCCTCAGCTCAGAGCGGCTTGCCAGTGGACCTAACTTGGGTTTATGTTTCTATCGTCCTTGCCGGGCTGCTGATCATTGCCATTTTTATCATTTCGCGCTGGCGTTATGCCGAAAGGATTGCCGCGGCGCTCAAGCAGCTCACCCGTGCCACGCGCCAGTTAGGTGAAGGTTGCTATGAAGGCGTTGAGGTGCCCAGCCGTCTGGAAAAGGTGCCCGAGATGCAAGAGCTCAGCCAAGCCTTAGAAGAAACTGCGGACCATATTGAAGAGCAGATTTCCGCCCTTTCAAAAGAACAAACGATGCTCTCTACCGTGCTAAGCCAAATGACGGATGGCGTCTTGATTGCCGATTCTGAAGGGCACGTGCAGCTTTTGAATGCAGCTGCAGAGCGACTGTTCAAAATCAAGCAGCAAAAAGCTTTAGGGCGTTCCGTTGTGGAGGTCATGCGCCACCATGCGTTGATCGATTTGTGGTCAAAAACACGCGATGGCGAGCCTGTAACTATCACGTTGGAGATGGGTGCTGAGCATAAATTCTTGCAGGTGGTGGGCATCCCGCTAAAAAAGGAACTGCCGGGCAGGTCGATGCTTCTTTTCCAAGACCTCACGCAGGTACATCACCTGGAAACTGTACGTAAAGACTTTATCTCCAATATCTCTCATGAGTTGCGCACCCCAATGGCGAGCCTTAAAGCCATCAGTGAAACCCTGCTGGATGGCGCCTTAGAAGATCCACCAGCCGCACGCCGCTTTGTGGTGCGCATGGATACTGAGGTAGATAACCTGACCTTGCTGGTGAATGAGTTGCTGGAGCTTTCACGCATCGAGAGCGGGCGCACCAATTTCGAGTTTCAACGCGTTAACCCGCTGGACTTGCTTTCTAAGCCGTGTGAACGCATGAGTTTGCAAGCTGAGCGCGTGGGCCTCAGCTTGAGCTTAGAATGCCCGCCGGACTTGCCAGCCGTCTTTGCCGATCCAGACCGCATCTCCCAGGTGGTCATCAACCTGCTGCATAATGCGATTAAATTTACCCCTCCCGGTGGGCACATTGAAGTAGGTGCCTGGACGTACGAAAACAGTGTGGTTTTCATGGTGCGCGATAATGGCGTGGGCATCGCTCAGAAAGACCTGACGCGCATTTTCGAGCGCTTCTATAAGGCTGATCGTGCCCGCTCTGGCGGAGGCACAGGGTTGGGCTTGTCTATCTCCAAACACATGGTGGAAGCCCATGGCGGCAGAATCTGGGCTGAAAGCGAAGAGGGAAAGGGCAGCGGTTTCTTTTTCACTATCCCTATCGCTTCAAAATGAACACCTTTAAACAGACATTTACGCCGCTTCACACAGGTTTAACCAATTCAGGCTCATGATTTAATCAGAACATGATATATTAATATTAAATAAAAAGGGACTATCATTGCCTTTCTTGATTTTTCCGCTGAGATTAAAGCGCGCTGAGTTAGCCTCTGGACGATTAAGTAGGGTAGTGATATTATTTCAACCCTAAGGAACTGGTATGCCCCGTCTGGCACTTGATCGCGAAATTAGGCAAATTCAAGATGAAATCCTGCTTTTAGGGAGTTTGGCAGAGCAGGCGGTTCTCAATGCGGTAGAAGCCCTAAAAACGCGCGACGTTCAGGCTGCCGAGGCGGTGATCCGCGACGACCGTTTTATCAACGATAAGCGCTTCGCTATCGAGAACCGTATCTTGATCCTCTTCGCGACCCAATCTCCCATGGCACACGACTTGCGCCTCCTAGCTGGTGATCTAGAAGTTATCACCGAGTTGGAGCGCATTGGCGACTATGCTAAAGGCATTGCCAAAGTTGCTACCCAACTCGCCCATGATGAAACCCCGATTCCAATCCGAGAAATCACCATGATGGCGGATATAGCTGTTTCTATGCTGCATCGCGCCTTAGGTGCATTCATTGCCGAAGATGTTGACGTTGCCCGCAGCCTGCCTGAGGAAGATGACCAAGTGGATGAGCTCTATAAAATCGTCTATCATAAAATTGTGCAGAATATGATCGCTAATCCGGAAATAATCGACCAATCCAATCAGGTTTTCTGGGTGATCCATAACCTGGAGCGGACCGCCGACCGTGTGACCAATATTTGCGAGCGCATTCTCTTCATCGCCACCGGTGAGCTCATCGAGATGGACACTTCCGACGACGAGTTGGAAGACGGGTCAGATTAGCGCTGAGCCTTAGGATACCTAAAGTTAGATTTCCTCGGTTTTCATCTACAATTTTACAAATAAGAGTTGTTATGGCTAATTAGAAATGTCCTAATGCTGGCAATTTAGAAGTGTCCTATTCAGTGGATAAAGTCGCCAGTATAGGTTTTTCTTGGAAATTTAACCCTCATCCTCTTCTTTTCAATTATGCTGCATGAAAAGGCTGAAAAATGCTCGTCATGGATTACTTCCAGCCTCTGAAAGGTGAATAATCTCAGGATACCCTCACCCCGCCCTCTCCCAGCTCCGAGTCACG
>DMCS01000097.1 GCA_003445715.1 Candidatus Mesolinea sp.
CCGTGGGGGCAAAAGCCTTGGCTGCAAGATGCCTTGCGCACGAACCTTACCACGCTGTACGTACGCCGCTTGCTGCTGACCCTCGAGCGCCGCTTCAATGAATCTTGGCCACTCAAGGCAGCGGATTTGGCAAGCCAACCTTGGAAAGAAATCCGTACCCAGGTCTTAGCGCAGATCCAAAGCACGATGGAGCGCCGCAAGCAGCGTCTGCTTGGCTCCGAGGGTGAGATCGCACGTGATTTGGAAGCTAACCAAGAACACCTAACTGCCGCGCTCAACGACCAAGACGAGCGTCTGCGCCTCTTACAGCTGACCACCCAGGGCATGCGCATCACCTTTGACCCTAAGTCTCACCGAAAGCAGTTGACCACTGCCCCGCGCCTGACTTATGTTTACGCGATGGCGCAGAAGCTCGAGGCGCTGCCTGCCCAGCAGGTAACCGAGCAGGTCTTAGCGCATTTAGAAGAAGCTCAGGCGGTCTTCCAGACTATCTTTGGGCATGCCGAGTGGGAGCACTTGCGCAACCAAGAGGTTACGCTTAAAAAATTAGCTGTAAATTCTAAAGATATCTTGGCAGAAACGGTTGGCAAGGAGCGTTTCGAACGGCTTGAAAGTTTGTCATTAGATGAAATCCCCGCTGAAGACCAAGCGCCGCTAATCCAAGCACTGGGCAAGATTGCCCAAAACCGCATCTACCGCCAGCTGCTGTTAGCTACCATCACCCAAAGCTGGGTGGAATACCTCACCCGCATGGAAGCCTTGCGCGTTTCCATCAGCATGGAATCCTATGCGCAACGCGACCCACTTGTGCAGTATAAGTCCCAAGCCAGCACGATGTTCACTGAGCTGCTCTCTGAGGTGCGCCAGACAGTCATCAGCAAGATGTATCGCTACCGCCCTTCGCTGCCTGCAGAATACACCACAGGCTTACGCAGCGCTGCCAGGGCTCAACCAGAGCTGGCTTTGGTTGGTGCAGGCGGATCTCGCGTGAATAACCCGCCAGCTAAATCAAAGAAAAAGCGCAAACGCCATTAGGAGCTATTTCTATGGAAATTTTAGTTACCAACGATGATGGTGTTCAGGCGCCCAGTTTGCTTGCTCTGGTGCAAGCCCTGCGCAAATTAGACGCAAACATCACAGTCCTCGCGCCAGAGCGTAATTGGTCTGCCTCCGGGCATGTCAAAACCATGCACCGTCCGCTGCGCCTCTCGCCCACAATATTGGCAGATGGCAGCTCGGCGTGGCAATCCGATGGCGCACCTTCCGACTGCGTCGCCTTGGCTATGATGGGAGCACTCGAGCAAGATTTTGACTTACTTGTCTCAGGCATCAACCCTAACGCGAACATTGGCTTGGATGTAACCTACTCCGGCACCGTCACAGCTGCTATGGAAGCTTCGATTTGGGGCAAGCCGGGTATCGCCGTCTCCCTGGATGCACCAGAAAATCATAGCGGACAGTTAGACTACCACTCAGCCGCCGAGACCGCGGCGAAGCTCACTTGGCAGCTCGCCGAACACTCTAATGGCACCCATCCCGCGCCGATCTACAACATCAACATCCCTTACCGGCCTGAAGGGGACTACGCCGGCGTGATGATCACGCGCCAAGGCGTCCGGATTTATCGTGACGTGCTCGAGAAGCGCATTGACCCGCGCGGCAAGCCTTACTATTGGATTGCTGGCGACCCACCTTCAGGGGTAAAGGAAGACGGCACCGACTTTGGTGCCTTAGCCGAAGGTTACATCTCCATCACGCCGCTGAAGATGGACATGACCGACTTTGCGCTGCTCGAGAAGATGAGGGGAGAACAAGCGCTTCATCTTTAATCAGCTTTGCTCTCGCCGGTCTCCAGACCAAGCGAGCGAATTTGACCGTAGGTCTCCTGGTTTTCCGGCCTTGATAAACGATTGCGATAATTGGATGATCAGTTTTTTGAGACCTAAAAGTCACAAGCCTTGCATGGTTGGAAGAGTGCAAAGCCTGCCCGTTGGGTACCGTGCAAGAACAGAAAATGAAAAACTTGCTCTCGCCACTCTCCGAGAGCGCAGCCTACTCGTAGGGTACCACGCAAGAACGAAGGAAATTATCTCAAAATAATTGACATTTACTTATAAAGTCGGTAAACTAAGGTATATAATATGTTCTGACCTAAGCCAAAGGAGCAGAGATGGCTGAACAAAAATTCCTTATCACTATGCGCTCCGGACCTACCCCGGGGTCCAGTTATTATATTGAGAAAGACGAAGTCTACCTCGGCAGAGACCTGAGCAACGACTTACCCGTCCCCGATCCCGAAATCTCGCGCCGGCATGCGCGCTTTTTACGTAAACCCGACGGCATTTACATAGAAGACTTAGGCTCCACCAATGGTACCTTTGTCAATGGCGTGCGCCTGACCGGTCCGCAGCTGCTGAAAAATGGCGACTTAATCACCTTAGCCGAAAATACCGTGATGAGCTTCGAGGTCAAAGAAGAAGCAACGCAACCCACACGTGTCAGCACGCAGACCTTCGAACCTGGTCTTTACGAGGTGCCCGTGCCTGCCCCCGCTGCCAAGAAAGAATACGAACCTGTGGCAGCGCCCATGCCGCAGCAACCTGTTGCGCCTGCCCCCACTGTTGAAAAGCCCAGAAAAGGCATGGGCTGGTTTGCAACATTCCTGCTTGTGTTGCTCATCGTGATCATCATCGTAGCGCTGGTGTTGATCTTCATGCCGGCTTCGTGGTGGTGTGCGTTGACCTTCAACCAGCTGCCTGGTTGTCCCATTTACTGATACCTCTTAAATCTCCCTTTTAGGCTGATGAAAACATCAGCCTTTTTGGGCTGCCATGCGAGCGATCGACGGGGGAAATTGAAAATTAGGCGTAAATTATAACCTTAGGGCAATATCAAAAGATATTTTTACATGGACATATTATTCAAAATACCTGGTATTTTTGCGTCTAAGGGCAAATATGCCTTTAAAGAGGTATAATTATAAGGTTAGCCAATGATCATTTAATGAGAATAAACATGACCGAAGAAACTGAATACTCAGAAATCCCTGAAAACGATAACACTGGCAGTCTGCAGCAAGTCGATATCGACAGCCAAATGCGCTCGGCTTATCTCGATTACGCCATGAGTGTGATCGTCGCGCGTGCCTTGCCCGATGTTCGCGACGGTCTCAAGCCTGTCCATCGGCGCATTCTCTATGCCATGTGGGATATGGGCAATCGTTCCAATGCCCCCTATCGTAAGTCTGCCCGCATTGTTGGCGAAGTGCTGGGCAAGTATCACCCGCATGGTGATTCCGCCGTTTATGACACGATGGCACGCATGGCTCAAGATTTCAGTATGCGCTACCCGCTCATCGATGGCCAAGGCAACTTTGGCTCCATCGATGGCGATTCGCCAGCGGCAATGCGCTACACCGAAGCCCGCTTAGCCCGCACCGCCGAGGAACTTCTGCAAGACTTAGACAAAGAAACGGTAGATTTTATCGACAACTTCGATGGCTCTCTGCAGGAGCCAGAAGTGCTGCCTGCGCGTTTACCCAACCTGCTGATGAATGGTTCTAGCGGTATTGCCGTTGGCATGGCAACCAACATCCCCCCGCACAACTTGCGCGAGCTAGTTGCCGCGCTCAACCTGCTCATCGACCGCTATGATGAGATTGACGAGGTGAGCATTGAAGATTTGATGCAAGTTCTGCCTGGGCCGGATTTCCCAACCGGCGGCATTATCGTCGGCGATGAGGGCATCCGCCAAGCTTATAGCACCGGCCGAGGCAGGCTGATTATGCGCGGTGTAGCCACAATTGAGGAAACCAAGTCAGGTCGCTATGCCATCATCATTACCGAAATCCCGTATCAGCTCAATAAGACCAGTTTGATCGAGCGCATTGCCGCGTTGGCGCGTGAGGGTAGGCTGGACGCCATTGCTGACATGCGCGATGAATCTGACCGACGCGGGTTGCGCATTGTAATTGAGCTTAAGCGCGGCACCCAGCCCAAAAAAGTGCTCAACCAGCTGTATAAATACACTCCGCTGCAATCAACCTATGGCGTGCAGCTGCTAGCGTTGGTGGATGGCGAACCGCGTATGTTGACGCTCAAGCGCGCTCTGATTCACTACCTGGAGCACCGTCAGGTCGTCATAACACGCCGCTCACTCTTTGAGCTGGATAAAGCCAAAAAACGCGCCCATATCTTGGATGGCTTATTGATTGCGTTAGCTAACTTGGATGAAGTCATCAAAACCATCCGGGAATCGCGCGATGCTGAAGTCGCAAAGACAAACCTGATGGAGCGCTTTGGGCTGGATGAGATGCAAGCGCAAGCTATTTTGGATATGCAGCTGCGCCGATTGGCGGCGCTCGAACGCCTCAAAATTGAAGAGGAACATCAAGAAATAATGACGCAAATCGCCCAGCTCGAAGAGCTGCTGGCGAGCCCGCGCAAAATTTTAGAAGTGATTCGTGCTGATCTTAATGAGGTGGCAGAAAAATATGGCGATGCGCGTCGCACGCACATTGCACATGACTTGGAAAATGACCTCTCAGACGAGGCTTTAATCCAAGATGAGGCGGTGTTCGTCTCCATTACAGAGCGCGGCTACGTCAAGCGCGTCTCACAAAGTGCTTATCGCGCGCAAGGGCGCGGAGGACACGGCGTTATTGGTCAAACCATGCGCGAAGAAGATGAAATCCTGTTTTTCTTGCGCTGCAATACCTTAGGCACGCTGCTCTTCTTCACCGATAAGGGCAAGGTCTATTCTGAACGCGTGTTCGAGCTGCCCGAGGAAAGCCGTCAAGGGCGCGGCATCCCATTGGTCAACCTAATCAACTTAGGACCTGAAGAGAATGTTACTGCAGTGGTCGCTGTGCCTAATTTTTCGGCAGCAAAATATTGCACCATGGCTACGCGGTACGGTCGCGTCAAACGCATTGCGCTCTCAGAATTCGAGAGTGTGCGACCTTCGGGCTTGATTGCCATTCGGCTCGCGCCTGAGGACCAATTAGGCTGGGTGTGCCTCACAAACGGCAAAGACGATCTCATCCTGGTTACGCAGGGAGGCAAAGCACTACGTTTCCACGAAAACCAAATCCGCCCAACCGGTAGGAACACAATGGGTGTAAGCGGCATTCGCCTGCGCAAAAACGATGCTTTGGCTTCGATGGAGGTAGTGGAGCCCAATGGTTTCTTGCTAGTGTTGACGGAGAAGGGCAATGGGAAACGCACGCCTTTGGATGAATATGTCCCTAAAGGACGAGGTACCTTAGGCGTGGCGACGATCAACCCACGAGCCTTGGCACAAATTGGTAAAATTGCACAAGCCCGGGTGGTCCAAGAAAGCGATGAGATTACTTTGATTTCCGCCGCAGGAATCGTGTTGCGCACTAAGGTAGCATCGATTCCAGTTCAAGGCCGCGCCACACAAGGCGTGAGGATTATGGACTTAAATGAAGGTGATTCAATCGCAGCAATAGCCCGCATCCCTGCCGAGAAGCCTATTCCGCCTCAACGCTATGAGACGGAGTCCGAGAGTTCTCCTGCATAGACTTTGGCGTGGGTGCCATTTTCTTCTTCCACCCATAGCCCGCCATCCTGGTCGATTTCCAACAGACGTACCTTTCTAGGTGCGTCTGTGTTTTCCTCCAGTGTCACCCACTCCCCGCGGAAAGCGAGTTGGGCGTTTTTCGCGCGGATAAAATCATCTGTGCTCAAGCTCTTGCGGGTTTGCTCCAGCGCCGCCAAAAGCTGCTCCAAAAGCACCATGGGTTGGGGCAGAATGCCAGCTTCAGCTTCTATGCTCGTGGCTGGGTAACGGAGGTCCACATCTGGCGGGTAGGCATCCTTTGCTATATTGACCCCCATACCTAAAATGACCGCTTGCGGCGTCTGCCCCTGCCAGAGTGCTTCCATCAAGACCCCGCAAATTTTTTTACCATGCACAATTACGTCATTAGGCCACTTGATCAGCCCTGGCAGCTGATAATGCTTAGCTAAGACGTCCACCAGCGCACTGCACCCAAGCAAGCTGAAGCGTGAGAGCAGATCGAGCTCTTCTGCATTCGGTCTAAGGAGGAGGCTAAAGGTGAGCGATGATCCCGGACGTGAATACCACTCTCTGCCCTGCCTGCCTCTGCCTGCAGTTTGGTGGTGCGTAAAAACGACCGTGCCATTCGGCGCGCCAGCATCAGCTAAGGTTAAGCAGACGTCATTGGTCGAGCTAGTTTCTTCGAGGATATGTAGGGTAAACCCAAGGGGCAGATGCATTGCTATGATGAAGTGGGACTAAATGGCAGTGAAAAGCAGATACGGCTGCCTTCCTGATAAGTTTCATCCACCCAAATTTTACCGCTATGGGCTTTGATAATCTCACGAGAAAGGTAAAGACCTAAACCAGTACCTTTGGTCTTTTTTGCCACCTCATCCGAGCGGTAAAAACGCTCAAAGATATAGGGGATATCACGCGGATCGATGCCGGGTCCATGGTCACTGACACAAACCACCACATCTTTTTGGCGCACCTTACCGCTGATGCGAATTTCACCAGCCGGCGTATATTTGATGGCATTGTTAATCAGATTAGAGAGCACTTGGCGGATACGGTCTTCATCCGCTACCACTGGTGGATAATCTTCAGGGAAATCCACCACAAGGCTGTGCTCGGGGGATTGGGTCTCAAAGCGTGGCACTAAAGACTTAACAATCGCGGGGATAGAAATTTCTGATTTGTGAATGCTCAAGCCGCCAGTTTGCAAACGCGTAGCATCTAAAAGGTCATCCACCATGGCAGTGAGATGGTCAGCTTCTTCCTCGATCACCGCTAAGCTCTCTTGCACCACATCTCGGTCCCACTGCACATCATCCCGGCGCAACGTGCTCACGTAACCTTTAATCAAAGCAATCGGTGTTTTGAGCTCGTGACTGACTACAGAAATAAAGCTGTTCTGCATCTCTTCCGCCGTGCGGAAGCGGGTGATATCGCGCACAGATGCAATAATATTGAGCAGTTCCCCCTGCTCGGAGAAAAGCGGACCATAAGTGATGCCTACCGGCAGCGTGTCGCGGGTTACTTTGCGGACAAGGTCACCTTCTAAATATTGGTGTTCTTGAGCTGTGTTTGGCCATATTTCCATGATTGCTTCTTCAATGCGCGTGCCTTGCGGGGGTTTTGCCCATTCAAAAACCGCTTGAATGTGCTTGCCAATGCAATCCTCTTCCTTAACCTGCAGCATGCGCTGCAGTGACCGGTTCATCCGCTCAACGGTCAGATCCGGCTTGAGGATGAGGATGCCATCAGCAACAGAGTCAAGCAGCGCCTCCAAGCGCAGCGATTGCTCACGCGTTTGGTTGAAAAGACGGGCATTGCGCACCGCGATGGCAGCCTGGTTGGCGAAGCTGGTCAGCACCGCCCGGTCATTGGCAGAAAATGCGCCACGATAATTGCGAAAGACATAAATCTGGCCGATAAATTCTTTCTGGAAAATCATGTTGATGCCTACGCCGGTGATCATGCCCATGCTGACTTCGTTCAGCATGCGGTTTATCTCTGGCACGTAGACTTCACCATCTTCTTCTTCAGTCTGGGGAAGTGATTCAAGCCAGCGCTCTATGTAGTTGAATAAAGCTTCCGGCATGCCCTCATGCACAGCGATGTGCAGGCCCTTCTTTTCGTCTTTGAGGGCAATAAAGCCGGCATGCCCAATAAGCATCTCGATGGCAATGCGTAGGATACGTTGCAGCAGCGCCTGCAGATCGAGCTCCTCGGTCATGAGGCGGGAAATTTCGAGTAAGTAATCTCTTTGGCGAACGCGAAAATCAGGCAGCATGGTTCTATTTTACTGCATGTTGAGGGCCACCACGCATCCTACCTCTGTTCTCGCCGGCCTACCTTGTTCTCGCCGGTCTCCAGAGTGCGCAGCCTACCCGTAGGGTACCGAGCGAGCGGTTTTGACCGTAGGTCTCCTGATTTCCTGGACGATTGTGATAATCGGATTATCAGTTTTTTTGAGACCTAAAGGTCACAGGCCTTGCATGGTCAGGAGAGTGCGCAGCCTGCCCGTGGGTACCATGCAAGAAAAATCACTTTCAAACAAGCGCTTGGTCTTTCTCCGCCAAGCTGATTGCCTCATCCAATATCAGCATGGCTTCATCCACCTCGCCTTTGGTGGTCGAGAGCGGCGGCGTCACACGGATAACGCTTTTTCCGCAGCCTAGCAGCAGCACCCCACGCTCGACGGCTTTATAAACCACATCATCGCGCAGGCTCTCCGCTGGCTGCTTAGTCTGCCGATCGTGGACAAACTCAACGCCCAGCATGAAGCCCTTGCCACGCACATCGCCAATGCTGGCGTGCTTGGCTTGCAGCTCTTCTAAGGCTTCTTTACAATACGCCCCGACCACGCGTGTGTTCTCCATATATTGCTCTTCGATCAGTTGGATGGTCGCAAGCGCAGCTGAGCAGGAAACAGGGTTACCGCCAAAGGTGTTGCCATGTGAGCCTTTGGGCCAGTCCATCAGCTCTTTACGGGTGACCATCGCGCCCAGCGGCATCCCTGAGGCAATCCCTTTAGCCGTGAGTAAAATATCCGGCTCCACGCCATAATGTTCGATCGCCCACCATTTGCCTGTGCGCCCCATCCCGGATTGCACCTCATCCACAATGAGCAGAATATCATATTTATCGCAGAGCTTGCGTAAAGCCGGGAAAAAGTCATCGGGTGGATAGATATAGCCGCCCTCCCCTTGTATGGGTTCAACCAGGATGCCAGCCACATCCTCGCCAGGCAGCAGCCTGTCTAAGATTTCCTCTTCGATGAAAGCCACCACCGTTTCGCCATCGCCCATGCCAGGCCGGCGCTGCAGCAGAGGGCGGTAAGGGTTGGGGAAAGGCACATGCACCACACCATTCATTAGTGGGAAAAAGCCATTCTTATAATGCGCTTTGCTTGCAGTTAAAGAGACTGCCCCCAGGGTGCGTCCGTGAAAAGCGCCCAAAAATCCGATAAACTGCGTGCTGCCGGTGTGGTAACGCGCAAGCTTAATCGCCGATTCGACGCTCTCCGTACCAGAGTTGGTCATAAAGCACGCTGAAGGCCCGCTCCACGGGGCAATTTCTGCCAGCTTTTCGGCTAAGGTGATCCATTTTTCATGATAAAAATCGGAGGAAATATGGATAAACTGTTCAGTCTGCTCTTGAATAGCTTTGACCACTTGCGGGTGGCTGTGACCGGTCGAAGCCACCGCAATGCCGGCTTCAAAATCTAAAAAGCGGTTGCCATCTACGTCCCAGACCTCGGTGCCGCGCCCGTGATCCATCACGAAGGGGTAACCACGCGGGTAAGAGGGTGAAATGACAGCATTGTCGCGCGCAATCAAGGCTTGCGCTTTTGGCCCTGGTAAGTTGAGGGGTTGCATCCGTTCACTCCTTTTCGGAAAAGATTAAATTAAAGGACCAACCACGGGTGAGTGTTGGTTGGTTCTTAGTAGGTCATTTAATTATTATAACACGCTCATCGGTTAAAAACGATTTGCATTCTCAGAATAGCTTGTTTCCCTAAGCGATAGGCTTTTCTGGTCGATAGCTGCGCAGCTCTAACGTAAAAGTGATGAACGCTGAAGTTTGCTCCAGTCCTCTGCTTCCAAATCCCATAAAAATCGAGAGATCAAGAAATAACTGTGGAGAGCCCGTCTTCTTCCCGCCGGGCATATTCCGTGCGTAGCCGTTGAATGTCATCCTGATTGGTCTTTATCATGTCTGTTTCTGCAATACGCTCTAATCACACCTCAACTGTCACGACCTTACGGGCGGATGTATGCCCAGCCTTGAGCCTGCCGGCGCACGAGCTCGCTCACCCCAGCAGGGACAATTTGACGCTCTTCCACCAGTTCTTCCTCGGGGATCTCATAGAGGTGCATGGCATTCCTGCACAGCATGATATTAACGCCGCGAGCAGCTAACTGGCGGACACGGTCAGCCACAGCCTGGTTATCCTTACGAAAAGCCTGTATGGCAGGTCCGTTGACCAAGAGTTCAATTTCCAACTCTTCAAAACGCATGTCATCCATCAGATTGACAATGTTATTGAAAGCCAACATCAGGCGCTTTTCATCAAAGTCATCCACATGAAATATTACTTGGTATTTTTTCGCAGCTTCTTCCATACTATGCTCCTTTTAGTTACACTTATTACTTCTAAATAAAATTCATTAAAGGTTTACGCGCTACGCAGCACGGCGCCAAATTCCCGAGCCAGCGCCCGCACAACTCGGTTACGAATCGTCTCCGCGTCTTTATCCGTCAGCGTGCGATCATAAGCCTGGTAAGTCAGCTGGTATGCCATGCTCTTCTTACCCGGTCCAAGCTGTTCTCCACGGTAGATATCAAAAAGGTGGACATCCACCAACAGCTTCCCACCCGCCTGGTGGATAGCAGCTTCGAGCGCAGCGGCTGGCGTCTCCTCTGCTACAATCACGGCGATATCTTCAACCATCGGTGGGTAAGGTGAAAGCGGTTCATGTTCGAACTCCACTCTGCTCAGCGCCACGAGCTGGTCAGCATCCAACTCTGCAGCTAAAACCGGAAGAGCCTCAAATTCATAATGCTCCTGCACCATAGGGTGCAACTCTCCGAAAACGCCTAAGGCTTGCTCGCCAGAGAGCACTTGGGCGCATTTACCTGGGTGAAAAGTAGGGTGCTCAGCCGGCCGATAACTCACCTCTGGGATATGCAAACCTCTAAGCAATGCCTCCAGGATACCTTTCAAGTCGTAAAAATCCCGCGGCTCCGGCGTTTTAGTCTGCCAGGTCGGCATCTCCCGCAAGCCGGCCATCCCCACGCTCAAGCGCAGCGCCTCGTTCGGCAAAAGCTGACCCTCCACCGGCAGGAACACAGGACCAATTTCAAACAATGCTAAGCTCGGGCGGAATTTGCTATTATATTCCAGCAGCTCCAGCATTGTAGCAAGACCGCTGCGGCGCAGGACGGTCCGGTCTGATGAGATGGGATTCTTGATTCGTACATAGGCAACACCAGGGTCAACCGCCTGATCAGGCAGGATACACGCCTCGCGCTGGGGGGAGGTTTGGCGGTAAGCCACCGTATCCTGCAGCCCTAAGCTCACTAAAATATCGCGGATTTTTTCCTCTGTATCTAACTGCTTATCGAACACCGGCGCGGGCAGCTCCGTCGCTAAGCGCTTGGACGGGATGCGCTCATAGCCGTAAATGCGGGCGATTTCTTCCATCAGGCTGGCTTTGCCGATCAGGCCTTCGCCAATATCCAGGCGGATGGGTGGCGTTTTGGCGCTAAGCTTGCCCTCCTGAAGGAGGCACTCAAAACCCAAACGTTCCAAAATGCCTTCGGCTTCTTCTAAGGAGATCTCTGCTCCCAAATGGCTTATGATTTCTTCTTCTTTAAGCGTAACCACCGGGTCTTGCGGCGGGAGGGGATAGGCATCCAGAACTCCCTCAACCAACCTTCCCCCACCCCAAGCAAGCAAGCGCTGCAGGCATAAGCGCAAAGCTTGATCTGCCAATGCAGGATGTATGCCTCGGCTGAAACGCCAGCCGGCTTCACTGGGTATTTTCAATTTACTCAACGTTTGGCGAATGTTGATGAAGTTCCAGGAGGCTGCTTCCAGCAGTACGTCCCGTGTTTGAGCACTAATACCCGATTCAACCCCGCCCATGATACCCGCCAAGGATAAAGGCCCAGCACTATCCGCGACCACTTCCATATTCTCGTCTAACGGCTGAGTGGTGCCGTCCAGCAAGGTCAGCGTCTCACCCGGCTGTGCCGTGCGGGTGATGATGCTGGGCGCGTTTCCGCCGGCGCGCCTAAGCAGCAAGTCGTAATCGAATGCGTGCAGCGGTTCACCCGTCTCCAACATGGTGTAGTTGGTAGCGTCCACCAACGCATCGATGGGTCGCATACCAGCCAAGTTCAGCCGGCGCTGCACCCAATAAGGGCTAGGCTGCGCCTGCACGTTCTCAACCATCCCAAGCATAAAACGCGGGTTGAGCTCCGGTTTGTGTACTTCTAAGCTAACGCGTTTACTCAGCGCATCCCCTTGGGGCAGAGGAATACCTTCCGGCAGGCGCAGCTCGCGGCGAGTAACCGCAGCTAACTCGCGGGCAATCCCAATCATAGAAGCATCCCGCACCATATTGGGCAGGATAGAAATATCAAAAACCGCATCACCCATATAATCCACCAGCGGCTTACCCACAGGCGCATCCGCATCCAAAATAATCACACCTTCGTGTTCATCCGAGATGCCCAGCTCCTTTTCGGAGCAAATCATCGAGAAAGACTCCACCCCGCGGATAACAGCCCGTTTGAGTTTGGTTAGCACTTGCCCGGGCTGGTGTCCATCGTAAAGTATGGCGCCTTCGCGGGCGTAAGCCACCTTAAGCGGCTGGGCTAGCGTGCCCTTACCTTTATAGGGGTAAAGGTTAGGTGCGCCAGTGAGGATGGTGAGTTCCTGTGAGCCATCGTTCAGCCGGCAAAGCACTAATCGGTCTGCATTCGGGTGCGGCATCACTTCCAACACCTCTGCTACCAAAAATTTCTCGCGGTCCCAAGAGATGCCTTCATAATTAAATTCATGCCGCTCATCTTCAGGTTTGGGCAAGCCTACCAGCCGAATGCCTTCCACCTCCAAGCCAACCATCGTTAAGTGGTGCGCAATTTGCTCAATGTTCAAGTCATCCAAGTCTATATAATCTTTGATCCAGCTTAAAGGTGCTTTCATCAGATCCTCTCCAGCCGTTAAAATTGCTCTAAAAAGCGGATGTCGTTATTGCGAAAGTAACGAATATCCTCCACGCGATAGCGCATGAGCGTCGAGCGGTCGATGCCCATGCCGGCGGCAAAGCCAGAGAATACTTGCGGGTCATAGCCGCCAAATTCCAGCACCGTCGGGTGCACCATCCCACATCCAAGAATCTCTAACCAGCCGGTGCCTTTACAGACACTGCAGCCTTGGCCGCCGCACACAAAGCACTCCACGTCCATCTCGGCGCTTGGCTCGGTGAAGGGGAAGTAAGAAGGGCGCAAGCGCGTGCGGGCATCTTTGCCAAAAGCGCGCGCTGCAAAGTCGTTCAGTGTACCTTTCATATCCGCAAAAGTAATCCCCTTGCCCACCACCAACACTTCCACCTGAATGAACTCAATTTCTGAGCGGGCGGTGAGCTGCTCGTAGCGCATCGTAGTGCCAGGCAGGATGGCACGGATATTCTCGGGTGCGCGTTCGCGCATGATGTGAATCTGCCCGGGTGAGGTATGCGTGCGCAATAGCACGCCTTCTTTCTCAGTGTAAAAGGTATCCCACATGTCGCGGGCAGGATGATAGGGCGGCATGTTGAGGTAAGTGAAGTTGAAGTCGTCCGTCTCCACTTCCGGCGAGCGATAGATTTGAAAGCCCATATCCCGGAAAATCTGGCAGACTTCGCGCAGGGTTTGGTTCAGTGGGTGCAAGCGTCCGCGCTGAACCGCACGCCCTGGCAGGGTCACGTCTATGCGCTCGCTGGTTAATGTGCGCTCCAATTCAGCCTGCCGCAGCTGCTCGCTCTTGACGGCGTAAGCGCTCTCCAGCGCCTGCTTGACGGCGTTTGCAACACGCCCGACCAGCGGGCGTTCTTCTGGTGGCAGCTTGCCCAGATCGGAGAAGGCTTGCATCACCGGTGAGGATTTGCCTAAATGCGCAATGCGCCAGGCTTCCAGCTCTTCAGCAGTCCTAACGTCGTTCAGTGCGGCGAGTGCTTCTTTTCTCTCGTTTTCCAGCTGTGCTTCTCTATCTGTCATTTCTACCTCATCGCTAACTTCAAAATTATGGGCATTAAAAAACCCGTCCGCTCAAGGGACGGGCAAATTCGCCGTGGTACCACCCTTGTTGGCTGCCCGTGCAGCCCGCTCAAGGTATTCTGTAACGGGAACTCCCGGTGCGGACTACTTGCGCTTCACCCGCACAACTCCCGAGGGAACTTCCTCCAGCGTTTGCCTGGCACTGCTTTCAGTCTAGGGCAGCGCCTCCCTGATGGATCCCGCTGGGCTACTTTCCTCGTTCATCGTTGTTAGGGTAATTATAGGAATTTGAAGGTGCTTGTCAAGAATCTTAATCGGAAATGTGCTGTTGGAGCGCTTTTTTCTCGTCTTCGGCTTCCTCCGGATCAGCTTGCGCGGGTGGGGGATCCGAAATCGCCGAATCGGGAGCCTTCTGCAGAGGGTCCGAATTGAGCATAGAGCGGTTCAACGCGTTGATTTCCTTCATCGTCTCCTCGAGCTCAGCATCTTTCATGATCTTCTGAGGGAACTCCTGGATTTCTTTGGTGGTGCCTACAATTTCCTGCCAAAGCTCGGACTTGCGCAGGTTGTAAATCCAGCGGCCGGCTTTGTGCGCAAAATTAACGATATCCTGCGGTCCAAACATCAGAACGGCCAGCACCAGAATCAGCAGCAGCTCAAGCGGGCCGATATTGAGAATTTCCATAGGGCATCAAAATAGAAAGAAAAGTGCAGATTTAGATTTGTACGTTTGTATCGTTATCTTTATTTTCTTCCTTTTTGTCGCTTTCTTCTTTCTGCTCCTCATCGCCGCTCAGGCCTTTGCGGAAAGAGCGCACGCTCTTGCCTAGCTCTTCAGAAACCTTGGAAATGCGCCCCACGCCAAATACCAGGAGCACAATCACCAGGATGACAATAATTTCGGGCAGGCCAATTCTTCCGCCCATAGCAACCTCCAATCCTTTACTGCGCAAAGACAGACATCAATACGCTTAATAAGTATAACCCAAGCATCGGTCCCATCAACAAAGCCATATTGACAGGGTCGACCGTGGGAGTAATCATCGCTGCCAAGACTGCCGAGGCAATCACCGCTATGCGCCACCCCTTAAGCAGCAGCTTGGGGGTAACAATATGCAACTTGGTGAGCAAGAACATCACCAACGGGGTTTCAAAAATCAAGCCAATCCAAAACATCAGGTTGGTCACAAATCCAATATAGTTGGAAAGGCGCGGCGTTGTTGTGACACCAAGGAATTGCGTCAGGAAAGGCAACGCCGCCGGCAACATAACCCAATAAGAAAAGACCACCCCAGCCACAAACATGAAGAAAAAAGCTGGAATAGAAATAAACAACCATTTTCGTTCCTGGGGCTTAAGACCAGGAACGATATAAGCGATAATTTCGTAGAGCGTGAGGGGCAGCGAAAGGATAAAACCCGAAAGCAGCGAAACCTTCATAAACACGCCCATGTTCTCGGTCACTTCAATGGATTGCAAGCTCTCCAAGCCGCCGATAGGCTCCGCCAATAATTGGATAGCGCGCTCGGCAAAGGCAAAGCTGACGAGCACCGCCACAACTAAGCCAATCACGATGATCAACAAGCGTTTGCGCAGCTCATTGAAATGTTCCGGGAGGGTTAGCGCTTGCATCGTTCCGGGTTGTGAGGCATTTTGTGGAGCTTCTGAGGATGCGATTTCTTCCATAACATGACTTCCGTAGAATAAAATCGTATCACAAATAATCATGCCCCGTTGAGAAGAATGTTACAAGTAAAGGAAAACTCTGGAATTGTCCTGGAGCAATTAAATCGTCCGAAAAGAGCTGATATAAAGCTTTTCCACGATTAATCCCTCAAAAAATTACTTTCACGAAAAGGCAGGGTTTGTCTGGATTCCCTTTCTGAGCATATAGGTTCAGTCCTCAACGGCATGCCTTAAATAAAAAAGCCTGCCAAAAGTCTTCATTAGCAGGCTTATGCTTTGCTTATAACGCGGCTTTGACAATCGCGGCAAAAGAGTCAGCTTTGAGGCTGGCGCCACCAATCAGGCCGCCGTCAATATCAGATTGTGCAAAAAGCTCCGCTGCATTTTCAGGATTTACTGAGCCGCCATAGAGAATGCGCATGGCATCGCCGCGTTCCTCGCCGAATAGCTCGCGCAGCACTGGGCGAATAACATCACGCTGCACAGCGTTTGCACCTTCCGGCGTAGCAGCCAAACCTGTGCCAATTGCCCATACAGGTTCATACGCAATTACCAGGTTTTCTGCCTCGGCGGGGTCTACAGCTTTCAAGCCCTCACGCACCATACCTTCCACCACTGAGGCGGTTTTGCCGGTCTGGTTCTCTTCCAGCGTCTCGCCCACGCACATAATCGCTTTGAGGCCAGCTTGGAGTGCGGCGTGGATTTTTTTATTCACCGTCTCGTTAGTCTCCCCAAACATGGCGCGGCGCTCAGAGTGACCAATGATGACGTATTGGCACAGATCCACAAGCATGGCTGCGGAGATTTCGCCCGTAAAAGCGCCTTTGGCTTCCCAATGCATGTTCTGTGCGCCAACCTTGATGTTGGTGCCTTCAGTCTCCTGCTTGGCAGCTTCTAAGCAGACAAATGGCGGGCAAACAATGATTTCGACGGCATCAATCTGTTGGACCTCAGGCAAGATACCCTGGATAAGCTCACGGGCTTCTTTAATATTTTTATTCATTTTCCAGTTACCAGCGACAATGGGTTTTCGTGTGGACATATTCTGCTTCCTTTCTTCATTTATGACTTGATTTGCTTCATTTTACCACTCCGAGTGTAATAACTCGCAATCTTCTCAATCAAAAAAACAGACTGCCGAAAGGGCAGCCTGTTTTGAATTTAATGCGAAGGTAGATTAGGGACGATAGATGAATGGGTTGAGCCATAAACCGCTGTTTTGCGTCGCATCATTCCCGTTGTTCACGGTCAGGATGAATTGGACATTCTGCCCCGCCAAAGCGGAGAGGTCAATATCCACACGGGTCCACATGCCTTCGTTAACTTCGTGCCACTGGCCTAGCGTTTGCACAGGTTCGCTGCCAATGCGATATTGCACAATGAAGTAGATATCGCAGTTGGTCATGCCGCCCTCGCACATGATAGTAGCTTTGAACCGATCCCCATTCTTGATGGCAATCGCGGGGTAATAACCCGTAATGAAACCTGTTGCGGAGTTATCGGGTCGCGTAATCAACCCTGGTTCATCTTCCTTACCACCATCTTCACGGATTGGATATGCCTGCGGGATTACATAACCACTGGCGACGTCCCGCGTCCTTCCTGGACAACTGAGCGAACCGGAGGCTTTGCTGGACCAAGATGCCTTGCACGCATCAGCGGCAAAGTGGTAGTAAACATGTGGTGCTTGGGTTGCTTCGATGTTTGCCCAGAATGCTCCTTTTCTATCTGAACCAGTGCCAAAGCGTACGCCGTTTTGGTCGACCAACATAAAGTACGCTGTATATTTACCTGGTGTGCCGGGTGCAATCATGGGTACGCTAAGGTCGATCGTCTCGCCTGGTTTGACATCTTTGGGCATATCCATATAGTGGGGCGCAGCCATTTGGTCACCGCGCACAAAAGCAAGGTCATATGCTGTTGTCCAGGTGCAGGAACCAGCGTTGCGCAGCCGCCAGGTTTTCGTGAAACTAGTGCCGCCAGCAATTTTAGTCCCATCTGGAATAGTAACGTCCTTGACAAATTCGACCCAATTGCATGGTAAGGGCGTTGGGGTTGGTGGAACCCGTGTTGGTGTGGGAGGCACCACAGTCACCACAACAGTAGGAATTGGCGTATTTGTCGGGGGGATTGGGGTATTGGTGGGGACAACTGGCTGAGTGGCAGTCGCCGTCGGTGCCAATGGAGTAGCTGTCTGAGTGGACGGTGCTACCATGGTCTGAAATGCATCCTGGGTAGCTTGAGCCTGAAGAGTTTCCATGGCATGCTGCACGGCTTCATCAATCGATTCAGTCGGGGAAGGCATATTACATGCGGAAAGCACTATAGCGCCTAACAGGATTGTGGTAATCACCAGGATCCAATGATTGAACTTCCTTTTTTGCGTTTTCATTTCTCACTCCTTAAAGCATGAACGACCTAGATTTATTATAAGACGTAAATTTACAAATATAGTTCCAGAAAATAAAAAAGCCGTCCTTTTTTAACGGCTTAATTATGTCGGGAATTGTTTCAAAACTAATTTGCTACTTGAATCTTAATCGCCAATGAATAATCTCCATTCGCACCGTAACCAAAACGGGCGCCTTGGTTATCAGTAACCATCCAATAACCCATATATGTGCCAGGAGTCGCCGGTGCAAACACGGGTGCTGAAAGAATAGCTTCATCGCCAGGCTTAACCTCTTTGGTGATATCGCCAATACCTCCGATGTTATCCCCCCAAACGAAGATCACATCGAAGTCAGTCGTCCAAGTACATGTACCCGTGTTCCGTACTCGCCATTGTTTGGTAAAAGTTTCCCCTGGTTTTACGACGGTATCTGGCGGGTAGTTCACATCCCCAAGAAATTCCATCTGATAGCATTTACCGCCATAGACTTGGGTAGGTTGCGGTGTAGCTGTGCCCACGACCGCCGTAGGGGCTGGCGGATTTGTGGGGGTTGGGTAGGGAGTATAGGTCGGTAAGGGTGTCCACGTCGGCTGGTTAGCCAGCTCGTCCAACTTCGCGATCAACGTTTCCACATATTGCTGGGTAGCAGCAGCTTGTTGAGTGTAGGCTACGCTTTGGGCGATTTGCTCTGGGGATAAGGTAGGCGTCCCGCTCGGTTGGCATGCGCTGATGAGCAAGATAGCCACAAATGCCGCAATGAACAGTGCCATCCCTTTACTCGAAAATATTTTTTTCATTATCACTTCTCCTCAAATGGTCTTATTTACAGTGTACGTCACCATCACAAGACTTTGATAGATTTCTTGCCTCATTCACTACACGCATAGGTGCAACTGGGCATCAAACTGGCTCATTTTACCACAATGCTCACTGAGAAATTTCCCGTGCCGTCTTGCCCAATGCCAAAACGCCGAGCGCCTTGATCAGCAAAAATCCAATAACCTATGTAGGTGCCGGGTGCAGAAGGCGCTACCATCGCGATGCTGATCGTCACGCTCTCGCCAGGCTGCACCGTTTGCGGGAAGTCCAAGATGGCCGGCGCGGACATCTGGTCGCCGCTGACGAAGAAAATGTCAAACTCGGTCGTCCAAGTGCAGGTTCCCGTGTTCTTGAATGTCCAGGTCTTGGTAAATGCCTGGTTAGGGGACATTTCCGTCCCATCCGGAATATCCCCATCGGAAATGAGCGTGGCATGCAAGCATAGGGAAGTGCGGCTGGGGGTAGATGTTACCGCCGGCGGTACATAGATTGCCGTCGTTGGTTGCTGCGTGGCAGTTGGAAGCGCAGTGGGCTTCATCAGTGGTGTTGCGGTTGGCAGCGGGGTGTAGGTTGCTGTGGGGATAGCTTGTTGGGTCATACGGGCAACCAGCGTCTCAGCCATATCTTGCGTGGCTTGGGCTTGCAACGTGGCTTCCACCTGTGTAGCAATATACTCTGCCGCGCTGGTGGGGGTTGTGGTGGGTCCGCAAGCACTAAGCAACAGCAGGGCAAATAGCAGGCTTCCCCAAAAAGTTTTTGTGAAAACTGATTTACTTTGCATGCTTCCTCCTTGTGAGGTCATGAAAATGCAACTGCGTTCATCCTACCGCAAGGCTTTCAAGCCGTCAACTTGCCAGGCAATATGCCGTTGCATTCAAACCTAATAAAAAAAACCGCCCGAGAACTCCAGGCGGTTGATGAACTGAAAGTTTATCTTACCTTTCAGAAAGCAGCGCCACCCCCGGCAGCTCCAAGCCTTCCAACATTTCCAAGGAAGCACCGCCACCTGTGGAAATATGCGTGATTTTATCGCTCAACCCGGATTGATTGATGGCTGCCACAGAATCGCCGCCACCGATAATGCTAATGGCTTTGCTGTTAGCTACTGCCTTGGCTACGCCATATGTGCCTTCTGCAAAGCGTGGGAACTCAAACACGCCCATAGGCCCATTCCACACGATGGTGCCTGCCGCAGAAATCTCCGCACCAAAGGCTTTGACTGACTCGGGGCCAATATCCAGCACGCGCCAGCCCGCCGGCACATCCCCAACGGGGATGACCTTCTTGTTTGCTTCCGCATCGAAGGCATCCGCTATCACCAGGTCCACCGGCAAAACTAACTTGCCTGCCGATTTTTCTAAAAGTTCTTTAGCCTGACCTAAAACTTCGGGTTCCACGAGTGAATCACCCATTTGGTAGCCTTTGGCAGCAAGGAAGGTATTCGCCATCCCGCCACCAATCAGGATCTTATCGGCTTTGTTCAGCAAGTTGTTAATCACGCCGATTTTGTCGCTGATTTTAGCCCCGCCTAAAATAGCTACAAACGGCCGTACTGGATCAGCAATAGCGTTGCCAAGGTAGCGGATCTCCTTTTCCATCAAAAAGCCGGCAGCAGAGGGCAGATATTCTGCCACGCCGGCTGTGGAGGCGTGTGCGCGGTGCGCTGAGCCAAAAGCATCGTTCACATACAGGTCCGCCAGCGATGCCAAGGCTTTGGCCATGGCAGGGTCATTTTTGGTCTCTTCGGGGTGGAAGCGCGTGTTTTCCAACACCAGCACCTCGCCAGGTTTCAGCTCAGCAGCAGCTTTTTCCGCCACCGGTCCAATACAATCTTTCGCAAATTTGACTGGGGCAGAAATTAGGGTAGCCAAGTGCTCGGCAACCGGCTTCATACTATACGCTGGGTCGGGGCCTTCTTTCGGACGCCCTAGATGCGAGCAGAGAATGACAGCCGCGCCGTTATCGAGCAGGTACTGAATGGTTGGCAAAGCTGCAGTGATGCGGGTATCATCGGTAACCTTGCCATCCTTAATTGGGACGTTGAAATCAACCCTTACGAGAACTTTTTTGCCTTTAACATCCAAGTCGGTGACAATCTTCTTATTGAACATATTTACACTCCTTTAGGGTTAAAAAGTGCGCAATACTCATTTTGGATGTCGGTATTGCGCACTGTTATCTCATTTAACCTGAGCACAGATTAGAGCGATTTAGCCACCATCTTTGCCAGGTCAGCAGTACGGCAGGAATAACCCCATTCGTTATCGTACCAGGTAACGACTTTGATTAAGTTCCCACCCATGACCATATTATACTGCAGGTCAACGATGGAAGAGCGGGGATCGCCCTTAAAGTCCATGGAAACCAGAGGCTGGTCGTATGCACCTGTTGTGACACCTAAGATGCCCTGGAGCTTTCCGTTAGCAGCTTCCACAAAGGTAGCATTCAGCTCTTCCTTGGTGGTGGGGATTTCAACCGTGGCAACGAAGTCCACGACGGATACCGTGGGGGTTGTCACGCGCAGAGAGAAACCGTCGAACTTACCCTTCAGTTCCGGAATAACCAGCGCCACAGCTTTGGCAGCACCAGTTGTGGTGGGGATGATATTCAGGCCAGCAGCGCGTGAACGGCGCATTTCCTTCCTGTGTCCCTGATCCAAGATAACCTGGTCATTCGTATAGGAGTGAATAGTCGTCATGACTGCATTCTGAATGTGGAATTTGTCGTGAACGATCTTGGCAGCCGGGGCTAAGCAGTTGGTCGTGCAGGAGGCATTCGAGATAATGTGATGAACTTTGGGGTCGTATTTATCATCATTGACACCCAGTACGATGGTGATGTCTTCACCTTTGGCTGGTGCGGAGATGATGACTTTCTTGGCACCGCCGCGTAGAATGTGCGCATCAGCACCGATCTTGCCATCAGCAGAGCGGGCGCTGGTGAAGATTCCCGTAGATTCAACGACAACGTCAACGCCCAGGTCCTTCCACGGAAGATTGCCGGGGTCTTTCTCCGCAAAAACTTCGATTGTATGGCCATCAATGACCAGATTGCCATCCACGACTTCTACGGTACCGGGGAATATGCCGTAGTTAGAGTCGTACTTAAACAAATGCGCATTGGTTTGTGCATCAAAGAGGTCGTTAACAGCGACAACTTCCAGCTCATCGCCAGCACGCTCCATGATGGCTTTCAATACCTGACGACCAATGCGGCCGAAACCATTAATACCTACTTTTGTCTTCATACATTTACCTCCATGGAAATATTGTTGATCAACTGGGTTCATTTTACCACGATGCAGCGCGATTTTTCAATTATTATCATTAGAGGGTGTTGAAAATGGGTAAAGTCTTATATAGTGG
>DMCS01000024.1 GCA_003445715.1 Candidatus Mesolinea sp.
CCAGAGATTATTTCCCTTTCAGAGGCTGGAGGTAATCCATAGACGAGCGTTTTTCAGCGGCCTCATGCAACATAATTGATAAGAAGAGAATGAAGGTTAAATTTCCAAGAAAAACCGATACTGGCGACTTTATCCACTGAACAGGACATTTCTAAATTGCCAGCATTAGGATATTTCTAATTAGCCATGACAGTCAATTGGTTGATAAACCAGCTAAAAACCCGTTAATAGGCACAAAAACATCAAATCCACAATTTTTGTATAATTTTTCCAGCACTCGTATCCATCGGGTACAATCATAAGCAGATCAAAGAGATTATTGCCTGATGAGTATAAGCGAATTTGCCATTCCTTTCCGCTATAAAACCGATAGATCAAACCCAGGGCGTTGGTTATTCTCGCATTCTATTCACCATTGGTTTATCTTTCTAATTGCCGTGATTGGCACCATCGGGAATGCCGCATTGGCTGGTCTGCCTGCCGTCCAGTTTGGAGTCGTTTTTAGCACCTTAACAAGTGGTTCACCAAATCTGGAGGTTATTCATCGCTCCGTCCTTATCATTTTGATTTCTCAGGTCATGCGCGGGTTGCTTCAATTTGGGCGGAATTTTGGCTTTGAAGTCTTAGCACAGCGCATGGAAAGGGATGTAAGGGATGAGTTCTACATCGCCCTACTCGGTAAGAGTATGACCTTTCATTCTTTGCAATCGGTTGGTGATTTGATGGCGCGTGCCACGAATGACATCCGCGAGGTTAACTTCCTATTCAGCCCGGGGATCAACATGGTGTTGGGCTCGATTAACTTCCTATTTATCCCTTTAGTAATCGGCGCGCAAATCAATTCCGCCCTCTTAATTGCGCCATCAATTTTTATCGTGGCTTACTTTGCCTACATTGCGTATTATCTAAAGATCTTGCAACCTGTAACCAGCAAAGTCCGGCGGACTTTTGGCATCATGAACAGTCGCTTGGCTGAGGCTATCGACGGGGTAGAAACTGTCAAAGCTGCCGCGCAAGAAGAAAACGAAATCCAGCTTTTCCGGCAGAATATTAAAGCCTATCGCGATGCATCGGTTGAACAAGGCGACATTGAAGCCCGTTTTATCCCACTCCTTATGCTTGCGCTAACTTTAGGCTTTGGCTTGTTGCATGCTTTGTTCCTTTTTGATGCTGGCACAATTCCACTGGCTAACGTTATCTCTTATTTCAGTGCACTCTCACTCTTAGGCTTCCCCACCAACACGTCGATCCATTCATATTCACAGATCTCATTGGGCATCGCCAGTGCCAGACGTCTGCTTGCAGTAATGAATGCAGAAAATAATTTGGACCAAAATGAACGCGGCTACGCCCGAACCATGCGTGGTGAAGTGGTGTTTAAAAACGTGAGTTTTTCTTATGAGGGGCACCAAGCCGCACTAAGAGACATAAACTTCCGTGTTCACCCCGGGCAGACAGTCGCGATTGTTGGTCAAACCGGCTCCGGAAAGACCAGCCTCGTACGCTTGATCAATCGCACCTACGACCCCACCCAAGGGCAAGTGCTTATCGATGGCGTTGACCTGCGCGCGTGGAAGTTAGATGCTTTGCGCAATCAAATTTCAATCATTGAACAGGACATTTTCCTGTTTTCCAAGTCAATCTATGAGAATATTGCTTTTGGTAAGCCTGGTGCCACCCGCGAAGAGGTCATCCGCGCTGCCCAAAGCGCTCAGGCACACGAATTTATTATGGCTTTGGAGGATGGTTACGATACCGTCATCGGCGAACGCGGCGCGACGCTCTCCGGCGGGCAACGGCAGAGAATCGCATTAGCACGCGCTTTCCTCACCGATCCCAAAATCCTGATTCTAGATGATTCCACCAGTGCTATCGATAGCAAAACTGAAGATGAGATTCAAAAAGCAATCAAAATTGCTTCCGAAGGACGAACAACTTTTATTATTACTCACCGCCTTTCCCAAATTCGTTGGTCGGATCTCATCATTGTAATGCGCAAAGGCACGATTTCTGAAATAGGCACACACGAGGAATTAATGCAAACCTCGCGCGTTTATCGCAATCTTTTTATTGAGGATTAAAGGTTTATGGCGTTTTACGCGGGTTTGGATAGCGAAACATACGATCGGCAATATAGCAATAAAGCCTTGCTTTACCGCATCTGGAGCTATGCCCAGGTCTATAAAAAGCAGATCTTCATCATCCTCATCGCGATAATCCTGCACGGCAGTGTTGGTGCATTACCTCCATTGCTAATCTCTAAAGTATTAGATGAGGGGATTGCCGGCGTTCCTGACCGCAATGTTTTTTACCTGTTGGCTGCTATGGTTATCCTCGTCGAGGTGTTGGGCTTTGTCTTCTACTATATCAACCACCGTTTGTTAGCCCGTGTAATCGCAGACGTCAACCGTGACCTGTCCACAGATGCCTTTGCAGCCTCGATGCGCCAAGATATGGCTTTCCATGACCACTATTCCTCCGGCAGGATTCTTTCGCGCATCACCACAGATACGCGTGACTTCTCAACCTTCATCAAGATAACGATGGACGTAGCCAACAGCGCACTCCAATCGTTGGTTACAGCTATCATTTTGATCAACACCCAATGGCGCTTGGCTGCCACCTTATTTATGGTCGTGCCAGTGGTGATTATCGTCGTCTCTTTTTACCGCAGCTTAGCCCGCAAGTTCACCCGGCAGGGCATGCGGGCAATGGCAAACGTGAATGCCACGATTAAGGAGACTATCAGCGGCATCGCTATTGCCAAGAATTTCCGCCAAGAAGAAAGTATCTATCGAGACTTCAAGCAAACCAATACTGTCTCGTACGATATGAACGTGAAGCGGGGGTTGATCCTCTCGGTTGTTTTCCCGACAACACGTGCATTAGGGGGCATTGCTACCGCCGTCATCGTCTACACAGGATCCAACTCTGTGATGGCAGGTTTAATCAGTGCCGGCGCTTGGTACATGTTCGTGCTCAGCATTGACCGCTTCTTGCAGCCTGTCATGGCTCTCACGTCTTATTGGACCCAAGTGCAAACGGGACTATCCGCCGCGGAACGCATCTTTGCCTTGATTGACGCTGAGCACACCGTCATCCAGACAGGGAATTACGTCCCAACCCAGCTGCGCGGGAAGATTGATTTCAACCAACTCACGTTTAGATATAACACGGGCAAAGAAGTGCTCAAAGATTTTGACCTGCATATTCAAGAAGGCGAAAACGTCGCTATTGTTGGACATACTGGCGCTGGAAAAACTTCTATCGCCCGGTTAATTGCGCGTTTCTACGAATTCCAAAGTGGGGAGCTGCTCATCGACGACCGCGATATCCGTTCTTATAATTTGCATGCCTTACGCCAGCACATGGGTTTGGTCACGCAGGTACCCTTCCTCTTTGAGGGCACCGTTGAGGAAAACATTCGTTTTTCTCAACCAGAGATTAGCCGTGAGGAGATTTTAGACTTAGCCTACCAAATTGGGGATGGAGAATGGCTAGATACCTTTGGTGAAGGTTTGGATACCGTCGTGGGCGAAAGAGGCGCACAAATCTCCATGGGGCAGCGCCAGTTGGTAGCTCTCATGCGCGTTCTGGCGCAAAAGCCCTCGGTTTTTATTCTCGATGAAGCCACCGCCAGCATCGATCCGTTCACCGAAAAGCAAATCCAAACAGCACTGAACCTCATCCTGAAGCAATCAACCAGCGTATTAATTGCCCACAGGCTTTCGACGGTGCAATCCGCTGACCGTATTATCGTCTTGGAGGAGGGCGTCATCCTCGAGGAAGGCAATCATTGGCAGCTGCTCCAGCGCAGCGGTTACTATGCAGATCTCTACAATACTTATTTCCGCCACCAGAGCTTGGAATATGTGGAAAAAGCAGGCCAAATCTTGCGTTCCAAGCAAGATTTATCATCTAGCAGCTAAAGCAAGCCTGAGGGTGTTGAAAATGTCCAGA